>NZ_LZJE01000128.1:0-3228 GCF_001666865.1 Mycobacterium sp. E136 | reverse complement strand
CCCTGCGCGGCCAACCGCACCCGCATCCCGTCGCCGACACCGGCCGGGATCTTCACGCTGATCTCGCGGCGGGCGCGCACGCGGCCGTCGCCGCCGCAGCGGTGGCAGGGGTCGGGGATGACCTCGCCGACGCCGCCGCACACCGGGCACGGCCGCGAGGTCATGACCTGGCCCAGCAGCGACCGCTGCACGGTCTGGATCTCGCCGCGGCCGCCGCAGGTGTCGCAGGTGACCGGGGTGGAGTTGCCGTGGGTGCCCTTGCCGTGGCAGAGGTCGCACAGGATCGCGGTGTCGACGGTGACCTGCTTGGTCACGCCGGTGGCGCACTCCTCCAGGTCGAGCCGCATGCGCAGCAGCGAATCCGAACCCGGGCGGACCCGGCCGACCGGGCCGCGTGTGGTGGTGCCGCCGCCGAAGAACGCCTCGAACACGTCGCCCAGCCCGCCGAATCCGGCGAACCCGTTGCCGGCCGCGGATGCGGCCGACTCCAGCGGATCGCCGCCGAGGTCGACGATGCGGCGCTTCTCCGGATCGCTGAGGACCTCGTAGGCCGCGCTGATGTCCTTGAACCGCGCCTGGGCCTCTTCGTCCGGGTTGACGTCGGGATGCAGTTCACGCGCCAACCTGCGATAGGCGCGTTTGATCTCCGCGTCCGTCGCGCCCTTGCTCACTCCGAGCAGCCCGTAATAGTCGCGTGCCACGCTGACTTGCCTGACCTTCCTGTGCCGGTGTTACCGGCTGCCTAAGACTTCCCCGATATAGAGAGCAACCGCAGCGACATTAGCGATAGTTCCCGGATAGTCCATCCGGGTGGGGCCCAGCACCCCCATGCCGCCGTACACCTTGCCCGAACTTCCGTATGCGGTCGTCACCACGGAGGCGCCCGCCATCTCCTCGGCCTCGGTCTCGTGGCCGATGCGCACGGTCACCTTGCCCGCCTCCTGTTGCGCCGCGAGCAGCCGCAGCACCACCACCTGTTCCTCGAGCGCCTCGAGCACCGACCGCAGGGAGCCGCCGAAGTCGGCGGTGTTGCGGGTGAGGTTGGCGGTGCCGCCCAGCAGCAGCCGCTCCTCGCGGTGTTCGACCAGCGTCTCCACCAGCACGGTCGCCGACCGGCCGATCGCGTCGGCGAGCCCGCCGTGCCCATCGAGCTGCGACGCCAGGTCGGCAACCGCGATCGATGCGGCCGCAAGAGGCTTGCCCTCGAGGGCCTGGCCGAGCAGGTCGCGCAGCTTGGTGAGGTCGTGCTCGTCGAGCGCGTCACCGAGCTCGACGATGCGCTGGTCCACCCGGCCGGTGTCGGTGATGACCACCAGCAGCAACTTGGCCGGGGTGAGTGCGACGACCTCGAGGTGGCGGACCGTCGAGGTGGACAGCGTCGGGTACTGCACGATCGCGACCTGGCGCGTCAGCTGAGCGAGCAGGCGCACGGCGCGGCGCAGCACGTCGTCGAGGTCGACGCCGGATTCGAGGAACGTCAGGATCGCGCGGCGTTCGGGCGTCGACAGCGGTTTGATGTCGTCGATGCGGTCGACGAACTCGCGGTAGCCCTTCTCGGTGGGGACGCGTCCGGAGCTGGTGTGGGGCTGGGTGATGTAGCCCTCGGCCTCCAGCACCGCCATGTCATTGCGCACGGTCGCACTGGAGACACCGAGATTGTGCCGCTCGACGAGGGTCTTCGACCCGATCGGCTCCTTGGTGGCCACGAAGTCGGCGACGATCGCGCGCAGCACGTCGAACCGTCGGTCGTCGGCGCTACCCATGTCTGCTCACCTACCCCTCGAATCGCGTTATCACCCATTTTAGGGGCACCAGCAGCGCCGATCGTGTGCGAGCGGCCATCGCGGCGCCGCGACACCCTGCATGCGGTGCACTAACCTTGCGTTGTCATGCCGTTGCCCGGGGGGACGACGCGAAGGATGCAGGCCCGATGATCTTCAAGGGAGTCAGGGAGGGCAGGCCCTACCCCGACCACGGGTTGTCGCACCGCCAGTGGGCGCAGATCCCGCCGCGCCAGATCCGGCTCGACGAATTGGTCACCACGACGACGGTGCTCGCGTTGGACCGGTTGCTCTCCGAGGATTCGACGTTCTACGGCGACCTGTTCCCGCATGCGGTGCGGTGGAAGGGCATCGTCTACCTCGAAGACGGACTGCACCGCGCGGTGCGGGCGGCGCTGCGTAACCGGACGATCCTGCACGCGCGCGTGTTCGACATGGACGTCCCCCTCGCACAACAGGTCTAGCGCTCCGGCCGTCGCCGTCATCGAACGGATTGATGCTCGCGGCACGGTGAGTCGGTGGCCGCGCCGAGGTCGGCGCCGAGGATCCGGTCGGACAACAGACCCAGGCACGACAGGTTGGGGAACCCGGGCCCCTGCGTCAGCCCCGACAGGCCGGGCAAAAACAGTTTCGGGCGCACCCCGCTGACGGCGAGGTCGTCGCCCATCGCCTCCTGCAGCGCCTCCGAACTCAGCGGTGCGCCCAGGCCCAGCTCCAGCAGATCCAGCGCGTCCTGGCCGAGCAGCGGAACGAACCACATCGCGTCGGCGCCCGAACCGTCGATGACGAGATCGAATCCGTGCACGGTCTCCAGCGATTCGCCGCCCTGGGTCGTGCTCAGCGTCAACCGGATTCGGCCGTCGCAGGCCACCGCATGCGCCACCCGGCCGCGCAGGTGGCGGATCCGGTCGTCGACGAGCAACGCGTCCTGTACCCGCGCGGAGAACACCCCGCGGTCGGTGCGCAACAGCGCGTCGCGTCGCTCGGCCATCGTCAGTCCGGTCCAGCCCGTGGGATCGGAGAACAACGTGTTCTCGAAGAAGCCTTCGCCTCGGGTGAACAACGTCACCTGCGGCGAGATCACCGTGATCGTCGAAACCCGGTGCCGGAACAGCTCATTGAGCATCGACGCCGCGGTCTCTCCCCCGCCGATGACGGCGACGCGTTCGGCGCGGATCAGCTCGTACTGTGCCGCGCGGTGCCAGAACTGCGCGATCGAAAGCACCCGCGGATTGCCGGGCAGGAGCGAGCGCTCCGGTTGACCGGGGCCGGTGATCATCAGGCCGTCGGCGGTCACGGTGCGGTCGGGGGTGTGCAGCGCCCACCGCGGCTCGCCGGATTCGGTGGCGACCGAGACTTCGCGCACCTCACCCCGCACCACGTTCATCTCGATATTGCCTGCGACCCAGCGCAGGTACTGGCTCCACCTGCGGTGCGTGGGCGCGGG
>NZ_LZJE01000127.1:0-581 GCF_001666865.1 Mycobacterium sp. E136 | reverse complement strand
GGTCATCCGGGCCGCCATCTCGCGGGCACGAGAAACGTACTGTGGACCGAGGATGGTGCGCAGATCCGCTAGGAGCGAATCCGAGGTCGTAGTCGAAAAGCGCCGCTTGGTACCGACTTTCAGTCGCTTGATCCGAACTCCCCAGAGAGTCTGATCGAGGTCCGTGGACAGGATCAGCTGTGGGATTCCGGCGCGCAGAGCCAACGCCGTCGTGCCCGCGCCACCGTGGTGGACGACTGCGCGGCACGCGGGGAAGGCGGCCGCGTAACTTGTCGCGCCGACCACCTTGACGTCATCCGGATGCGCGACTCGGGAATCATCCATTCCAGCGGCGCAAATCAGCGCCCGCTCACCCAGCTCCACGCACGCATCCGTGATCATGGCGAACACGCTGTCAGCAGACTCGACCAAGTCGACGGGGATGCTGCCGAAGCCGAAATAGATGGGTGGTTTTCCCGCGGCGATCCATGATGCAATCTCCTCGTCGGCGTCGGTCGGCAACTGCATCGTCAGTGTGCCGACAAACGGCCGCCTTTCGCCCCACTCGGCCGCCAATCCGGGAAACCAAACCTCGTCGTACG
>NZ_LZJE01000126.1:0-13513 GCF_001666865.1 Mycobacterium sp. E136 | reverse complement strand
GCCTCGGCGTCGAGGCCGTCGGTCTGCGTGCCCGACCGCAGGAGACGCGCCAGGACATGGAAGGGGATCTCGCGCGCATGTGACTCGCAGTGGGTGCTGAAGACCAACATTCCGCGAGTGGCAGCGACCGCTGCGGTCTCGCGCGCGAGCCGACTCTTGCCGATCCCTGGCGGCCCGACGATGTTGACCACGCATCCCGCACCGGTCATCGCCTCGTCGAGGAGAGCGGTGATGGTGTTCAGTTCCCAAGTTCGACCGACCAAGGGTGCGTCGCTGCGGCGCCGGGGACGGCTTTCGGCGACGGCGAGCAATCGCCGTGCGAGCACCGCTGCGGTGGTTCCCTTGACGGGCACCGCTTCGGCGTCGGCGAGCTCAACCGCGTCCTCGACGAGGTGGGCCGTCGACTCGCTGAGCATCACCCCACCGGGCGGGGCGACCGCCTCCATCCGCTGCGCTAGCCCGACCTGCTCACCGATGGTCGTGTAACTCGCGGTGACAGAACCGATTTCGCCGGCGACCACTTCACCGGAGTTCAAACCGATCCGCAATGACAGGTCGGCCCCGTCGTGGCTCTTCACTGCGGCTGCGAGCCTAGCGGCCTCGGATTGGATGTCGAGCGAGGCGATACACGCGCGCAGGGCGTGGTCCTCCAGCGCGATCGGGGCACCGAACACCGCCATGATGCCGTCGCCGGTGAACTTGTCGACGGTCCCGCCGTAGCGGGTGACGATCGTCGTGCAGTGGTCTAGCAGCTCGGCCATGATCTCGCGCAACCGCTCGGGCCCGACCGCCGCGGCGAGGTCCATCGATCGGACGACGTCGGCGAACAGCACCGTCACCTGTTTGTACTCGGCGGGTCGTTGCGGCCCCGGTAGCGGCGCGCCACAGGCATCACAGAATCGGGCACCCGCTCGCGGTTCGCCACCGCATGCCCGACATGTCGGTGCAGTTGTCATCTGACACCTCCACGTCCGCATTGAGAATATGCGTCGCCAGAGCCGGCGGGGGACGTTATCGACGTGCGGACAGCGCTTCGCGCCAGATCGCGAGTTTCTCGTTGAACGGCATGGTCTGCGCCGGGCTGGTCGACGGCAGGCGTCGGTAGCTCAATTCATTTGCGACGGAAACGAGTCGGGTGTAGTTCTTCTCCGCTGCGGCGCCGTTGAACAAAACCAAACTGATATTGGGGTGCGTGTCGAAGAATTGCTGAAAGTCGTTCGCCACCATGCTTTCCGGTCTCACCGCGGAATCCAGACTGCCCGCGCGCCGACATGATCGCAGCACATCCCAGACCGCTATGCCATGAGCCCTCAGCGCGGCGCAACGCTGCTCGTACGGCGCGTCCGCCGCGAACCCGTAGATGTCGCCTGCGATGCGCCAGAAAGCATTGCGGGGGTTGCCGTAATACTGGTGCGCTGCCAGGGACATGACGCTGGGCATGTTGCCGAGGATCAACGTGTGGGGGCGTTCGCCGACGATCGGCGCGAACCCGTACAGCACCGGCGAACCCATGTTCCGACTATCGCACGGGGTATACGTTGGGCCGGTGGCCGATGACTTCGACGTCGAAGGGTCCGGTCTGCTCGACGGACTCGAAGGTGACGAACGCGCCGAACGCGCCGAATTGGTTTCGTGGTTGGTGAGCAGAGGCATCGACGTCGAGGTGATCCGCAACGCCTACCTGCCGATGCTGCTCGCCGCGCGTCAGGCACTGGGCGACGACGGCGTCTACGTCTCCACCCGGGAGACCAGCGAGAAGACGGGCATCGATCTCGACCTTCTGCAGCGCATCCAACGCGCGATGGGGCTGCCCACCGTCGACGACCCCGATGCGAAGGTCCATCTGCGCGCCGACGCCGAAGCCGCGGCATACGCACAGCGGTTCATCGAGATCGGGATCCTGCCGGACCAGATCATCCAGATCACCCGGGTACTCGCCGAGGGGTTGTCGAAGGCCGCCGAGGTGATGCGGTACGCCGGGCTCGCTTCGGTGCTCGACCCAGGCGCGTCGGAGCTCGTCATCGCCAAGAACGCCGAGGCGTTGGTGCGGACCGCAAACCCGCTGCTGGGCCCCATGATTCAGGACATGTTGCGGTTGCAGTTGCGGCATCTGATGGAGACCGAGGCGATCACCGCCTCCGAACGCGCGAAGGGCCAACGGCTGCCGGGTGCGCGGCTCGTGACGATCGCGTTCGCCGACCTCGTCGGCTTCACCCGGCTCGGTGAGGCCGTGCCGCCCGAAGATCTCGAGCGCCTCGCCCACCGGTTGTTCGATCTCGCGCACGAGGTGTCCGTCCCGCCCGTCCGGTTCGTCAAGACGATCGGTGACGAGGTGATGCTCGTCAGCCAGGAACCGGTGCCGCTGCTGGAGGCGGCGCTGACCCTCGTCGAAAAGACCAACGACGACGAGGATTTCCCACGGCTTCGCGTCGGCCTCGCCACGGGGATGGCCGTGAGCCGAACCGGTGACTGGTTCGGCGGGGCGGTCAATCTCGCGAGCCGCGTCACGGGCGCCGCTCGGCCCGGCTCCGTCCTGGTCTCGGAGTCAACGCACGAGGCGATCGGCGAAGACGAGCGGTTTTCGTTCTCGTTCGCGGGGTCCCGGCACTTGAAGGGGATCAAGTCCGATGTGAAGTTGTTCCGCGTGCGGCGGGCGGACTGAACTTGTCGGTGGTTCGAACTATTGTTCGATTATGGCTGAAGAAGGCTCGATACCTCGGACCCTAAGCCGGGTCTACGACAGGTCGCAGGCCTGACATGAGTGGGGGCGGGGTCGCCGATCGGGGGCAAGTTGTGAAGGCTCTTGATGCGTTGGATTCCGCGGTGGATGAGCTTGTTGGTTTGTCGGTGGAGGGGTTGGGGTCGCGTGATCTGGTGGAGGTGTTGTTTCGGTGTGAGCGGGTGGTTCGGCGGTTGCCGGTGGTCGATCATGCGGTGATCGCCCGGCTGGTGGCCGAAGTGGAGCCGAGGGCGGTGGGGGCGTGTTCGTGGCCGGAGGCGATAGCGACGGTGTTGCAGGTGTCGCGTAAGGAGGCCAGGCGTCGTATCGCGTCGGCGGCGGTGTTGGGTCCGCGGCGCGCGTTGACCGGTGAAGCGCTGGCGCCGGTGCTCGAACATACGGCGGCGGCTCAGGCGCGCGGACAGTTGGGTGGTGAGCAGGTGGCGTTGATCGAGAGGTTCTTCGACCAGCTGCCGATCTCGGTGAACTATCAGGCCCGTGAGTTGGCCGAGGCCGATCTGGCCCGCACCGGGGCCGGGTTGTGTCCTGAGGAGTTGCGCAAGGTCGCCGAGCGGTTGATGGCGCTGCTCGATGAGGACGGCACACCACCGGAGGAGGCCGAGCGTGAACGGCAACGCAAACGTTTCTTCGAGTTCGGTCCGCAAGGTGCTGATGGGATGAGCCGGGTGCGTGGGCTGCTCACCCCGCACGCGCGCGCCACCCTCGATGCGGTGATGGCCAAACTGGCCGCCCCGGGGATGGGCAATCCCGATGACCCCGACCCGTGCGTGGACGGACCGCCCTCGGGGGAGCAGTTCGTCAACGACGCCCGCTGCGCCGGGCAGCGCCAGCATGATGCGTTGATCGCGATGGGCCGCGCCCTGCTGGCGTCGGGGCAGTTAGGCCAGCACAACGGGTTGCCGTCGACGATCGTGGTGTCCACGACGCTGAAGGAGTTGCAGTCGTTGGCGGGGTTCGCCGTCACCGGCGGCGGCACCCTGGTGCCGATGGCCGACCTGATCGCCATGGCCGCCACCAGCGAGCACTACCTGGTGGTCTATGAGGATCATCGGGAGGTGCCGATGTATGTGGGACGGGCCAAACGCTTGGCCACACCCGGGCAGCGCATCGTGTTGCACGCCCGCGACCGTGGCTGCACCAAACCCGGGTGCAGCGCCCCGGCGAACTGGGCGCAGGTCCATCACGCCGCCCAAGACTGGGCCGACGGCGGGGCCACCGACATCGACGGGCTCACCTTGGCCTGCGGCCCGCACAACCGGCTGGTCACCGACGGTGGCTGGCGCACCCGCATCCGAGCCGACGGCCGCGTCGAATGGCTACCCCCACCCGAGCTCGACACCGGCCAAACCCGCATCAACAACTACCACCACCCCGAGAAATACCTCCTGCCCGACGAACCCGACGACCCACCCACCGACCCCGACAACCACCCCAAGAACAGCGAAGGGCCGTAGGACCCGACGCTTCCATTTCGAAACGGCTACTGGCGTGGGTGAATTACGATCCAGGCATGAGCCGGGTCGTCAAAGCTGTGCTGGTCACACTGGTCGTCGCGTGGTCCGGGCTGCTGGGTTTGGGTACAGCGAACGCGCAGCCACCGCAGCCGGCGTGCGGTTACACGCTGTCGCCGCCGCAGGTCGTCAACACCGACGGCGTGAGCAAGGTGACGGCGACCGTGTCATTCCTGGCCTGCGGCGCTCCGTTCCGTCCAGCGTGGAGCGTCGCTTGTGTCCACGTCGCCGGGCCCAATTCGCAGGGCCAGTGCACACAGGCGCGGGGGCCGGCAGCCGCGCAGGTCTTTTTCGCGCCGTACCAGCCGGGCGCGACCTACACCGCCAGCGGACGAGGCTGCGGCAAGGTCTTCGAAGACGCACTCGAGCCGAACTGCCAGATACTCGGACCGATCAACCTCACGCTGTAGCGGAGAACCGGCGCAGCCGGAGGCTGTTGCTGACCACGAACACCGAACTGAATGCCATTGCCGCACCGGCGATCATCGGATTCAGCAGGCCTGCCGCCGCCAACGGCAACGCTGCGACGTTGTAGGCGAACGCCCAGAACAGATTGCCCTTGATCGTCGCCAACGTCCTGCGCGACAGCCGAATCGCGTCGGCGACAGCGTTCAGGTCGTCGCGCACCAACGTGAGATCACTCGCCTCGATGGCGACATCGGTGCCACTTCCCATCGCGAGCCCGAGGTCGGCCTGGGCCAGCGCGGCCGCGTCGTTGACTCCGTCGCCCACCATGGCGACCACCTTGCCGTCGGCCTGAAGACGCTTGACCACGTCGACCTTGTCCTGCGGCAGCACCTCGGCGACGACGTCGTCAATGCCCACCTGCGCAGCGATCGTGCGGGCTGCGGCTTCGTTGTCGCCGGTCACCATCATCGGCCGCAAACCCAGAGCGCGGAGTCGTGAAATCCCTTCGGCCGACGTCGGTTTGACCGCATCGGCCACCACCAGCACGCCGCGCGCCGACCCGCCCCACCCGACGACCACCGCGGTCCGGCCTTGCGACTCCCCCTGTCGCACCGCCTCTTTCAGTGACTCGGGAAAGTCCTGCGATGTCAGCAGCCGCTGCCGTCCGACGATCACATCGCGTCCGTCGACCCATCCGCGCACTCCGAGACCACGCAGGTTGGTGAAGTCCTCGACCGCCGGCAGGTCGCCGAGCTTGTCCCGCGCGCCCTTCGCGATCGCCCGTGCGATCGGGTGCTCCGAACCGTCCTCGACCGCTCCGGCGATCCGCAGCACCTCGTCGGGCTGTTCACCGTCGGCGGCGACGACATCGATGAGCGTCATCTTGCCCGTGGTGACGGTCCCGGTCTTGTCCAACACGATGGTGTCGATCCGCCGCGTCGACTCCAACACCTCCGGCCCTTTGATCAGGATGCCGAGCTGCGCTCCACGCCCCGTGCCAACCATCAGCGCGGTCGGTGTCGCCAAGCCCAACGCGCAGGGGCAGGCGATGATCAGCACCGCCACCGCCGCGGTGAAGGCCGCCGCGACCGACCCACCGGTGGCCAGCCAGAACCCGAGAGTCGCGACCGACAACACGATCACCACCGGCACAAAAACCCCGGAGATTCGGTCGGCCAGTCGCTGTGCCTCCGCCTTGCCGTTCTGGGCGTCTTCGACCAGCCGCGCCATCTGCGCCAGCTGAGTGTCCGCGCCGATCCGCTTGGCCCGCACCACGAGTCGACCGTCGACGTTGACCGTCGCCCCGACGACCTCGTCGCCCGCAGCGACGTCCACCGGCACCGACTCGCCGGTCAGCATCGAAGCGTCGACCGCCGAGGCGCCCTCGACCACCACACCGTCGGCGGCGATCTTTTCACCCGGACGCACCACGAACTCGTCTCCGACGCCCAGCTGATCGATCGGAATGCGTTGTTCGCCATCGTCTCTGCGGACCACGACGTCCTTGGCTCCGAGCTCCAGCAACGCCCGCAACGCCGCACCCGCACGCCGTTTCGATCGCGCTTCGAAATATCGGCCCGCGAGGATGAACGTTGTGACTCCCGCCGCGACCTCGAAATACACGCTGCCCGAACCGTCGCCGCGTGACAGTGTCAACTCGAATCCATGCGTCATCCCCGGGGCGCCCGCGGTGCCCCAGAACAGCGCGTAGATCGACCATCCCAAGGCAGCGAGCGTGCCCATCGAGATCAGCGTGTCCATGGTCGAACTGCCATGGCGCAGGTTGGTCCATGCCGCGCGATGGAACGGCCAGGCGCCCCACAGCACCACCGGCGTCGTCAACGCCAGCGACATCCATTGCCAGTTCGGGAACTGCAGCGCGGGGACCATCGCCATCGCGATGACCGGGACGGTCAGCGCCAGGCACACCAGCAGCCTGCGCCGCAGTGCGACGGTCGGGTCCTCGTCGTCTGTCGTGCGGTCAGCAGGCAGGTGCGCGTGGTAACCCGCTTCTTCGACGGTGGCCAGCAGAGCCTGCGGCGTCACATCGGCGCCGTACTCGACGCGCGCCTTCTCGGTCGCGAAGTTGACGGTGGCCGTCACGCCGTCGAGCTTGTTGAGCTTGCGCTCGATCCGGTTCGCGCACGACGCGCAAGTCATACCGTCGATCGACAACTCGATCGTGTCGGTGGCCGCGGCGTCGGGTCTCATCAGCCGGCCAGGCGGTAGCCCGCCTCCTCCACGGCGCTTCTGATCGCGTCGGCTTCGACGGGTGCGACACTGTCGATGGTCACGGCGCCGCTGGCGACGTCGACGTCGACCGCCTGTACGCCCGGGATTTCGCCGAGTTCCTCGCGCACCGACGCCGCGCAGTGTCCGCAGGTCATTCCGGTGACTGTGACTGTGGTGGTAGCCATGCTCACCAGAGTACCCGATACCCCCTAGGGGTATTCAACCGGAGTCGGGTCTCAAGGGCCGGTCCGCACGCATCGGCGGCCATGGCAGCATCTGCGAGCATGCGAGTTCTCGCTCAGCGGGTCACGTCGGCCGCGGTCACGGTGAATGGCGAGGTCGTTGGGCAGATCCGGCCCCACGGCCAGGGGCTGCTCGCGCTCGTCGGCGTGACGCATGACGACGACGCGGACAAGGCCCGACGGATGGCCGAAAAGCTGTGGCAGCTCAGGATTCTCGACGATGAGAAGTCCGCGGCGGACGTTTCGGCGCCCATCCTGGTCGTCAGCCAGTTCACTTTGTATGCGAACACCGCGAAGGGCAGGCGGCCGGCATGGAACGCCGCCGCGCCGCGCGCGACCGCCGAGCCGGTCGTCACCGCGTTCGCCGATGCGCTGCGCGATCTCGGCGCGACCGTCCAGACCGGTGTCTTCGGCGCTCACATGCAGGTCGAACTCGTCAACGACGGACCGGTGACGGTGCTGCTCGAGCTGTGACTAGGCGGTCGCGACGTGCGGCACACCCTCGGACGGCTGGACGATCACGAAGCCCTGACCGTGGAACGCGACCTGGATCGCCTCGCCGGACCCTCGGCCGATCAGCGCGCCGGCCTTGAAGCTGGTCTTGAGCTGGGTCTGCAGATGCGCCGACCACGCGACCACAGCGTTGGTGTCGGCGAACGTCGGCGCCTCCGCCGCATTCAGCACCACCGGCGGCCCGTCGGTCGTCAGCGCGACCCATCCGGTTCCGCGCAGCGTCGTGTTGAACAGTCCGCCGGTCGCGATGCTGCCGCCGCGCACCCGCTCGATGTTCCAGTTCAGGCTCGACGAGAACGCCAGGACGTTCTTTCCGCTGATCGACAGCCCGGAGTTGTTCAGCGACAGCAGATGCACGTCGTACGCCCGCTCGGCGAGGAAAACGTCGCCCTGCCCCTGAACCCGCATCAGGGGCAGGCCCTCGCCCGTCAGCGCCTTCTTGATGAACTTCGAGGCGCCGCCACCCTCGAACGCGAAATCGACGTTGCCTTGGTAGGCCACCATCGACCCCTGCCGCGCCATGAACGGTTCGCCGAGGCGCACACGCAACATCTTCGTGTTCTGGTTGGCGATGGCCTTGGCCTCTTTCTCGCTGAACCGGCCGTCGACCAAGTCGCCGCTGATGCCTCCGAACCCGTCGCCGACGGCAGCGGCCTGCGGAGGCGCCGTCTGATGCGGGGGAGCCTGGGGGGCCGGGGGAGGTCCACCCAGTGACGTCAGCGGTGCTCGGCCCACCTGCCCCTGCTGCGAAACCTGGTCGGTCCACTGCTGACCGTCCCACCAGCGGTACTCATAGCGACCCTCGGGATCGGGGCGCCAGCTTCCGTTGATCGGTGCTGTCATGCGCTACAAACTAACCGGGCGACGGTCCCGCGGTGGGGGACTTTTCGGACTGGTTCACCGACGCCGAATCCGTCGTCGGCTGGCATTCTTGGGCTATGGCAAAGGACATCGACCGGGTACGGGCGCAGAGCGCCTTGGCGGTCATCAAGCAGCACCCGGGCATGGTGCTCTTCGTCGCCTCGCCCGCCCTTATCGCGATCGCCCTGGTGTGGTGGTTGGTCAGCCCGACGCTGGCCGTTCTGCTGCTGATCGGCGCGGTGGTCGGCGGCGGCTTCGTGTTGCTGCGCAAGCGCGGCTAGGCGTTGTCATGATCAGGCGTCGAGTCGCTGTGTGCCGATGACCGACAGCAGGCGCAGCGCCTCTTCCGACGCCGAACCCGGATCGGCCGTGTAGATGACGACCCGCTGATCGGCGTCGGCGACGTCGAGCACGTCGCAGTTGACCGGCACCGGCCCGACTCTCGCGTGGTCGAACGTCTTGCACAGCGCGACCGCGACGCTGACGTCGTGCCGCTCCCACAGCTCAGCGAATTCTGAACTGCCATCGCGCAGTTCGGCGATCAGGTCGAGTGTCTGCCTGTCTTCGGGATACTTCGCGGCCGTCGTGCGCAGATGCAGAGCGCAGATCTTGGCGAATTCGTCCGCATCGGACACGCCGTAGAGGCGCCGCCCGTCTGGATGGGGGCCGAGGAACACGCGCCGGGCCAGGTTCCGGTCGCGTAGCGGCAACGCGGAGAAATCCTCCATCAGTGCGCACGCCAGGTCGTTCCACGCGAGCACGTCGTAGGTCGCGGACAACACGATCGCCGGCGCGAGCGGAAGCCGCCGGACGAGATCGACGATGCTGTGCCGCACGATCATCGGCGGTCCGGTCGGCCTCTCGGGTGCCACCCCGGCGAGCGTGTAGAGGTACTGGCGCTCGGCGTCGGACAGGCGTAGCGCCCTGGCCAGACCCGCCAGCACCTCCGCCGACGGATGGGGCGCCCTCGCCTGCTCGAGACGTGTGTAGTACTCGGTGGAGATGAACGCCAGCTGCGCGACCTCGTCGCGGCGCAGACCCGGTGTGCGGCGACGGCGACGGAGGGGCAGGCCGACGTCCGTCGGGGCGATCCGCTCGCGGCGGCTCCGCAGGAAAGCGGCGAACTCCGTCCTGTCCATACCGCCATTCTTCAGGCTTTCGGTGTTTCAGCCAGGTATCGGTGGGACCTGGTTGTCGTCGGCGCGTCCGCACAGGCTCGATGCCATGACTCACACCACCACCACCGGTCTACTGGCCGGCAAGACCGCAATGATCACCGGTGCGGGGCGCGGCATCGGCGCCGCGGCCGCGCGGCTGTTCGCCCGCGAAGGAGCCTCCGTTCTGGTCACCGCGCGCACCGAAGAACAACTGCGTGCCGTCACCGACGACATCCGCGTTGCCGGGGGTGTCGCCGACTACGTCGTCTGTGATCTCGCCGACGCGGCCGATGTCCGTGCGGCCGTCGACACGGCAGTGAAGAAGTGGGGCCGGCTCGACATCGCCTTCAACAACGCCGCGACGTTCGTGCCGCCCGGGCCGATCGACCAGGTAGTCGAGGCGGACTTCGACCGCGTCTACGAGGTGAACCTCAAGGGCGTGTACCTGGCCATGAGTGCCGAGGTCCAAGCAATCCGCGCGACGGCGGGAACCGGCGCGATCGTCAACACGTCGAGCGTGGGGAGCCTTCGCGGCAACCCGGCACTCCCGGCGTACGGCGCGATGAAACGGGCCGTCAACAGCCTCACTGAATCGGCAGCGGTCACCTACGGCCCCGAGGGTATCCGCGTCAACGCGATCGCTCCGGGGACCACGCTGACCGAGATGATCCGGGAGTGGGAGAGCGCCAGCCCCGGGGTGATCGTTCAACTGGTGTCCGACTGCCCACTTGGCCGCGCCGCCGACCCCGAAGAGATCGCCCAGGCGGCGGCGTGGCTGCTCAGCGACCGCGCCTCCTATGTCACCGGTGCCGTCCTGCGGGTCGATGGCGGCACCTGGGTCTGACCTGCTCCGTTCGCCCACGGCGAACGACCGGATATAAACCGTGTAACGGTGTAAGCATGTAATCATGCGACACAATATCCATGGCCGCCGCCGTCAGGGCGGCTGGCAACAGGCACAGCAGCCCGATGCGGGCGACGCGGCCGACTGGTTCGCCGGCCGGCTTCCCGAGAGCTGGTTCGCCGCGGACCCGACGGTGGTGGTCGACCGCGAGGAAATCACCGTGATCGGCCGACTGCCGGAGGCCGCGGGCGACGAAAGCGAGGCGCGGGCGTCGGGACGGGCCGCGCGGTTCCGTGAAGAGACCAGGTCCGAACGCATGCACATCGCGGACGAAGCGGAGGCGCGTTACGGCCGCAAGGTCGCGTGGGGCATCGAGATCGGGGAACCGGGGGCCGACAACCATGAGCGAATCATGTTCACCAACATGGCCGTTCCGGTGATGACCAGGTTGCGTCAGCCCGAGCGCCAAGTGCTCGACACCCTCGTCGACGCGGGCGTGGCGCGGTCGCGCTCGGATGCCCTGGCGTGGTCGGTGCGTCTGGTCGGTGAGCATGCCGACGAGTGGCTGAGCAAGCTGCGCGAGGCGATGCGCAACGTCGACGAACTGCGCGCCGAAGGGCCGAACCTCTAAGCGTCCGAGCAGGAAACCCGTTCCACTCCAACGTATTGCGAACTCAGCGCCGACGTCTGCGACAGCGGGTCCACCGTTGCCCCCTCGACCAGCAGGTTGCGGTTGACGCCGTAGGAGACCGGCTCACTGCGCCCGTGCGGATCGAAGACCCGTGAACCCCAGCCGTGGTCGACGATGATCACGCCTTCACGCGGACGGTCGTTCACCACCGCCTTCAACTCGATGGAGCCGACGGGCGAGAACACCCTGACGACATCGCCGTCGCTCACCCCGAGGTCGGCGGCGTCCTTCGGGTGGATGACCACGTCGTTGCCCTTACCGGCCGGATGCAGACCCGGTAACTCGTTGAGCCACGAGTTCATCGAGTGCCGCTGCCTGCGGTTGGCCAGCTGGTACGGATAGCCGACCGGCGCCGCGGGACGCGGTTCGGCGAGCAGCTGGCGGGCGCGCGCGACGAACTCCGGTGGTGCGGTGTGCACGTTCTTGTCGTCGGTTCGCAGCGCGTCGCGGAAGTGGCCGAACTCGCGCGGGCCCAGCACCCAGCCATGCGGATGCGATATGACGTCGCGCCATTTGATCTTGTGGCCGTTGACCTTTCGCGAGGTCGCCACGACCAGACGGTCGATCCAGTGGGGACCGAATTCCAGGGCCTGCCTGCGAGTCGCGCGCGCAACCGCCCGCGTCGCCTTGATGAACCCGTTGAGGCCTTTGGCGCCGAACAACGGTCTACGCATCGCGAGCGCGAGGTCGGTGAAGATCTGCCATTCCTCGCGCACACCCGGCGGCGGCTCGACCACCTTTGCGCCGTACTGCAGGTACGGTTCGTCGTGCATGTTGCTGGTGAACGCCAGCAGGTCGTTGCGCTCCAGCCAGTGGGCGGCGGGCAGCAACCAGTGCGCGTGACGGTGGCTCTCCCGCTGGACGAAGTCAATCGCGACGAGCAGATCCAGGTCGGCGAGCGCGCGGTCCAGCTTGTCGCCGTCGGGTCCGGAGACGACGGGGTTACCGCAGTTGATCAGCATCGCGCGGATCTGGCCGCGGCCCGGCGTCGTGATCTCGTCGGGCAACTCGCTGAGTGCGTGCGCGCCCGCGACCATTTCGCGGCCCAGCAGTCGGCTGTAGTGCGGTTTGGCCTTGACCATCGCCGACATCCGGATGGCGTCGACGTAGCCCGGTTCGAAACGGCGGCCGCCGGGGCGGTCCATGCGGCCGGTGATCACGTTGAGCACATGGCCCAGCCACTCGGCGACCGTACCGGCCAGATGCAGGGACACCCCGGTGCGCGTCACCACCATGGCGCCGCGCGCCGCGGCGAAGTCGCGGGCCACCCGCTCGATCCGGTCACGGCTGATGTCGCAGCGGGCGGCGAGGTCGTCCAGATCGGCCGCCGCGACCAGGGCACGCAGGTCGTCCACGCCGGTCGCCAGTTCGGTGCAGTCCCCGTGGTGTTCGAGACCCTCGTCGAGGATGACCTTGACCATCGCCAGCAGCAGCGCCCAGTCCTGGCCGGGGCGCACTGCGAGGTGCGCGTCGGCCTTCTCCGCGGATTCGGTGCGCAGCGGGTCGACCACCACGATCGTCGCGCCCTGTTGTTGGCGCGCCAGGGCGCGGCGCCAGCCACCGGGTACCGTCTCGAGCCAATTCCACGCGCTCACTGCGGGATTGGTGCCGACGAGCAGGAAATAGTCACAGTTGTCGATGTCCGAAACCGGCGCCATCAGGATCGAACCGTACATCGCTTCCGCGACGACGTGCATCGCATTCTGGTCGACCGAGCCCACGGCGTAGCGGTTCTGGGTTCCGATCGCGTCCAGCCAGCCGTTCATGAAGATGACGTTGGAGGAGGAGAAGCCCGCCGGATTGCCGTAGTAGACACCGACGGCGTCGGGTCCACCGGCCTCGATCGCGGCGTTCATCCTGCTCGCGATGTCGGCAATGGCCTCGTCCCAGGTGGTCTCGACATAGGTGTCGCCGACGCGGCGCATGGGGTTGAGGATCCGGCGCGGATGTTCGACGAGGTGATGTGCGGTGCGGCCCTTGGCGCAGAAGTCCCGCCAGCTGTGCGGATTCTGCTTGTCGGCGGCGATCTTCGTGACGTGGTTGTCCTCGACCGTCACCTCGAGACCGCACGAGGCCAGGCAGATCCGGCAGAACGTATAGACCGTCTCGCTCATCGTCTCGAGCGTACGGCGGTCAGGCTTGCGTCATGGACCAATAAGCGCCACGCTTAGCGAGAAGCTCGCTGTGGGTGCCGCGTTCGATGATCCGGCCCTGGTCCATCACCACGATGAGATCGGCGTCGCGGATGGTCGAGAGCCGGTGGGCGATGATGAAACTCGTTCGATCCCGACGCAACTCGGCCATGGCCTGCTGG
>NZ_LZJE01000125.1:0-23157 GCF_001666865.1 Mycobacterium sp. E136 | reverse complement strand
CATCCTGATGACCAGTTCGCTTGGGCGGACGTGCTCTTCGACCACCGAGCCGGTCGGCAGTGCGGGCACGGCCACCAACAAGACGGTGAGCGTCGCCAGCGCCGCCACCGCCACCGATGTTTCGACGGGTTCGAAATCGTCGAGGAAGGTGTGGCCGAGCCTGCGTTTGTACAACGATCGGGTGTAGAGGATCACCAGGACGATCGGCACGAAGAGCCACGAGACGGCGGCGAGGTGCCTATCCGGGACCGGTCCCGGCGTCCACCATTGCGCTAGCGCGACCGCCCATACCGCGGCCCAGATGTCCAAGCCGACGGTGAGCGCCACATAGCCCGTCTCGGCGCGAATGGCTTCGATCCAGCCCCTCCTCCCGTCGGGAGAGGCTGGCGGCACCGCCTTGAGCTGGGGAACCGTGGTCCTGAGCCGAGGTTGCGAATCACGAGCGGGCGCATCCACGTCAACCTGCATGTCCCCCCCGAATGGAACCCCGGCGATGCCGAACTGTCTGCAATCGCAAACGTTGCCAGTGTAAGCTACGCGCCCGAATTTGCAGGCAATTCGTCTGCTTCACCGATCGGCCTCATTGCTGCGCATCCGTGCGGGTGGTGAAAATCCGCTCAGCGGCCAACGCCGCGAGATCACTGAGCACCTGGAGGTGCCCGGTGCCCCAGAGGCGGGGTTTGGTGTCGTAAACGCACAGTGTGCCAACGGCATTGCCGGCCTGATCCATCAGCGGGATGCCGAGATAGGCGACGACGCTGCCGTCCCGCACCGCCGGGTGCTGCTTGAACGTCGGATCGAGGCGGGCGTCCTCGAGGATCAGCGGCGCACCGTCGGCCACCGCATATTGGCAGACCGATCGCTTGAGTGGCGTGTGCCTGCTTTCGGCAGTACTGGTGTCCAGGCCGACGGCGCTCTTGAAGAACTGCCGATCTTGGTCGACGAGGGTGAGCGTGGCATAAGGCGCGTCGAGCGCATCGGCGGCGGCCCGGGTGATCCGGTCGTAGATCGCCTCCGGCGGCGAGTCCAGCAGGCCGGTCTCATGGAGGGCGCGCAGGCGGTCGGGGTCGGCGATGACCGTCGTCACGTCCGGCATCGCGGTCTTCTCGAGCACGCCCGAGGTCGACAGATGGGCTTGCAGATCGCCGACGGCGGGATCGCTGGCGCGCCTCATGTCGTTCGCCATCTGCGTGGCGACGGCGCGAGCCACATACGTTTCGACGTTCTCCCCCGCCTCCCGCGCAAGCTCTTCGAGCAGGCGGTTCAGGTAGTCGTCGAATCGGCGCACACGCTCCGTCACTCGACTTACGGTACGCATATTGACGCCCGAAATGAAATTGGGGACACCGCGGATGAGGTTTGCCCAAGATCATTGAGACACAGCTCACAGCGTGGTATTCGTTTGCACGCCGGCGGCCCTCTCGCGGCGGCCTTCGCCATCGGGTCCGTGCCCGACCGCCTGGGTAGGGTGGTCGCCATGAACGGTGTTCTACTCGTTCTCGTCGTCCTGGTCATCGTCGCTCTCGGCGTCGTCGCCTACGCCGCGATGCGGGCGTCGGACCGGCGCAAGGCCGCCTCGCTCGACGACGCCAAAGCGGACGCCCGCCGCGTCATCGAACGCCTCGGCGGTCAGGTGATCAGCTTGACCGGCACCGACGAGGCCTCCAAGCAGGCGCTCGCCGACGCGTCCGAGCGCTACACCGCCGCCGGCTCACAGATCGACCAGGCCGGCACCGTCAAGCAGGCGTTGCTCGCCAAAGAGAGCGCGATCGAAGGCCTCTACTACGTTCGGGCCGCGCGCACCGCGATGGGTATGGATCCGGGACCCGAACTCGAGACGCTGACCGGTCAGCGGGCGGCGGGCACGGTGACCGAGGATCGCAAGGTCAACTTCGAGGGCCGTGAGATCGAGGCATCGCCGACACCGTCCGAGCGCACCCCGAACTACTACCCCGGCGGCCGGGTCGCGGGCCGTCCGGTGCCCGCGGGCTGGTACTCCGAGCCGTGGTGGAAGCCCGCGCTCGTCGCCGGCGCGTGGGGGCTGGGTTCGGTGCTGTTGTTCGACGCCCTGTTCTCCGGCATGCACGGCAGCGGCTACGAGCAGGGCTTCGCGCAGGGCTACGACCAAGGACTGGACCAGGGTGGCCAGGACTTCGGCGGCGACGGCGGTTGGGCAGACAGCGGCGGTGACTGGGGCGGCGGCGACATCGGCGGCGGCCTCGGCGATTTCGGCGGCTTCTGAGATCCGCCGGACCTGTGCCCCCGCTAGAGCCGGCTCTCGAGCCGCGCCGACACCCCGGCCTCCTGTAGGTCGAGCCGTTCTAGCATCGCCCGCACCGCCTCGTCCTCGATGCGTCCCTCGTCGCGTTCGGCGATCAAAGCCGCGCGCTGCTGGGCCAGCACATCGCGGTACAGCGCCGAGAACACCTCCGAGCGCTTGGTGTGCGCCTCCGGATCCGGCATCTCGTCGGCGTCTTGGGAGTGCCTGGCGATGATCGCCTCGATCTCGGCGGCCACGCGCGGGCTCAGGTTCGCCGGCGGATTGGCCCGGAATTGGGCGAGCACACGATCGGCCGCCTCGTGCACGATGCGTTCGGCCTTGAGTTCCTCGTTGCGGTCGACGGCGTGATCATCGGAGAACCGCGAGAGGTGAAGCCGCCGGATCAGGATCGGCAGCGTCGAGCCCTGTAGCAACAGGGTGCCGACACTGACCACGAACGCGACGGCCTGGATGGTGGCGCGCTCGGGGAACGGTTCGCCGGTGACCGTCGTCGCCGGAATGGCCGCAGCCGCAGCCAGAGTCACCACGCCGCGCATACCCGTCCATGAGACGACCAGGTTCTCCTGCCAGGACAGCGACCGCCGGTCGATGCGCGAGCGCCACTTACCCGGCGGGTTGGTGCGCCGCTTGGTTCCCAGCGCACCGCGGCCGCCGCCCTCCGGCACCGGAACGCTCAACCGGTTCCCGACATGCTGGGAAAGTTTGTTGCGGCCGAAGATGGCGAAGACCGACAGCGGCCGGATCACCAAGACGATGACCAACACCACCAGTGACGCCATCGCGACCTCGGCCAGCGACTCGTGCGCCTCCCGCAGATCCTCGAGCACGAAACGCAGATGCAACCCGATGTAAGCGAACACGAACGCCTCGAGCAGCACGTCGACCGAGTTCCACACGTAGCGCTCCTGCAGCCGGGTCTGGTATCCGGCGGACAGCGTTCCGTTGGCCACCACGAACCCGGCGACCACGACAGCCAGCACCCCAGAGGCGTGCAGTTCCTCGGCGACGATGAACGCCGCGAACGGCACCACGAGCCCCTGCACGGTCTCGAGTCCGGGGTTGGCCAGTCGGCGCCGGATCCATATCGTCACGTAGCCGAGCAGCGCGCCGACGACCGGTCCGACCACCGCGCTGTAGCCGAACAGCAAAAGCGGGTTGTGGATGAAGATGTGTCCGCCGGTGACCTGCACGACCGCGATGGAGAACAGCGTCAGTGCGGCGGCATCGTTGATCAGGCTCTCCCCCGTCAGGATCGCCATCACCCGCTTGGGCAGGCCGAGCTTGCGTCCCACCGCCACGGCGGTCACCGCGTCGGGCGGTGCCACGATCGCGCCCAGCACCAGCGCGGTGGCGAAAGTCAGCGGCACGACCACCAGCCACGCCGAGGCCGCCACCGCGAATGCGGTCACCACGACCAGCCCGATGCCGAGGCCGAGGATCGGCCGGATGTTGCGCAGGAACGTCGGAAACGAGAAGTCCAGGGCGGCGGAGTACAGCAGCGGTGGCAGCACCACCGTCAGCAGGATGTGCGAATCGAGTTCGGGCGGTTCGAAATCCGGCAGGAACGACACCGCGGCACCGATGACGACGATGATCAAGGCGGGCTCTAGGCCGCGCCGGTGCGCGACCGCGGTGACGACGATGGCTCCGACGACGACGAGAATCAACTCCACGCGCCGATTGTCTCTGAGGCGCGCCCGTCACGTGGACTCAGCCGTGGTGCCTAGCTCTGATCGGTCGGGCACCAGAACAGGTTGCGGCCCTCCATCACCTCGGTGCGGATCTCGGTGCCGCACAGCCGGCACGGCTCCCCGGCACGCCGGTACACGTAGGTGCGGGGGCGGCCCGGCGCGTACGACGGCAGCCCGTGATCGTCCTCGCGGCGGATCGTGTGAATCTTGCCGCGCCGCAGCCCGATCCGCATCAACTCGACGAGGTCGGTCCACATCTCGTCGAACTCGTCCTCGCCGATGCGGATGCCGGGCCGATGCGGGTCGACGCCGTGGCGGAACAGCAGCTCGTTGCGGTAGACGTTGCCCACCCCGGCGATCACTGACTGGTCCATCAGCAGCGCCCCGATCGGCCTGCGCGACTTGCGGATTCGGGCCCACGCCAGCGATCCGTCGGCGTCCCGGCGCAGCGGGTCGGGTCCGAGGCGGTCGATGACGTCGGCGATCTCCGGCTCTTCGAGTACCTCACACACCGTCGGCCCCCGCAGATCGGTGGCGTACTCGGCGCCGATCATCCGCATCCGGACCTGTCCGACCGGGACCGGGACCGGCAGCGGCACCTCGGTGAACGTGCCGTACAAGCCGAGATGCACGTGCACCACCCGGCCGCCCTCGTAGTGATGGAACAGATGCTTGCCGTAGGCGGTGGCCTTCTTGAGAACACGCCCGCTGACCGCGGCGGCGCCGTCGGCGAACCGGCCCTGCGGGCTGGACACCAGCACCGGCGCGCGACCGAAGCGGCGCTGATGCAACCGGGCGAGCCGGTGCAGCGTGTGGCCCTCCGGCATCCCTAGGCGCCGGGCACCGGGGGCGCGACGCGGGTGCGCTCGTACTCGGAGAGGATGTCGATACGACGTTGATGCCGCGCGGCTTCCGACCACGGAGTGCTCAGGAACGCGTCGACGATCGCCAACGCCTCCTCGACGCTGTGCATGCGCCCGCCGATGCCGATCAGCTGCGCGTTGTTGTGCTCGCGTGCGAGTTTGGCGGTCTCGACGCTCCACGCCAACGCACAGCGCGCGCCGAGGACCTTGTTGGCCGCGATCTGCTCACCGTTGCCCGACCCCCCGAGCACGATGCCGAGGCTGCCCGAATCGGCGACGGTCTTCTCCGCGGCGGCGATGCAGAAGGCCGGATAGTCGTCGTCGGGGTCGTTGACGAAGGCTCCGCAATCGATCGGCTCGTGTCCGGTGTTGCGCAGGTGCTCGATGATGGCCTGCTTGAGGTCGAAGCCGGCGTGATCGGCTCCCAGGTAGACGCGCATGGCGGTCATTGTGGCAGACGCCGCCGGCGCGACCGGGGCGCGATCAGTCGAACTGCGGCGACTCCGTGCGCGTGCGCTTGAGTTCCCAGAAGTGCGGATAAGACGCGAAGGTCACCGAGGCGTCCCAAAGCTTGCCGGCCTCTTCGCCCCGCGGGATCTTCGACAGCACGGGTCCGAAGAAGGCGACGCCGTTGACGTGGATCGTCGGGGTGCCGACGTCTTCGCCGACGGGGTCCATGCCCTCGTGATGGCTCTTACGCAGAGCCTCGTCGTATTTGTCGGTGGTGGCGGCCTCCGCGAGTTCGGCGGGCAGGCCCACCTCGGCCAGCGATTCCTTGATCACCACGTCGAAGTCCTGATTGCCCTGGTTGTGGATGCGCGTACCCATCGCGGTGTACAACGGCTCGAGGATTTCGCGGCCCTTGGCCTGCTCGGCGGCGATCGCGACGCGCACCGGCCCCCACGCCTTCTTCATCGCCTCCTGGTACTGCTCGGGCAGGTCACGCCCCTCGTTGAGCACCGCGAGGCTCATCACCCGGAAGTTCACGTCGATGTCGCGGACCTTCTCGACCTCGAGGATCCAGCGCGAGGTGATCCAGCACCAGGGGCACAGCGGGTCGAACCAGAGTTCTGCGACGGACTTCTCGGGCATGATGAATCCTTCCGGGCGCGGAATGGGCAGGGTCCAATTGTGAACAACCGCGATCGCGTGTGGAGTGTTCCCCGCGTCGGCGCCTATAGCGGCCCGCTCCGCGGATCGCGATATGAGAAACGCCTAAGAGTGCAAACGGTGACCGAACCGTGTTCCTGATGTGACCAATGTGAAGAATCGTTACCGAAGTGAACAAACCTGTTGATGTTCGAGTACGCGCTCTGGCGTTAGGGGCCGGTCTGGCGGCAATGGCGACAACGTTCGCCGCGCCCGCCCAGGCCGACACGACCGACGACGCCTTCCTGGCCGCGCTCCGCGGTGCGGGCATGACCGTCGACAACCCGGTGAACATGGTCGCGGTCGGGGAATCCGTGTGCCCGATGCTCGTCGAGCCGGGTAAGAACCTCGCGAAGGTGTACACGCAGGTGTCCGACAACGGCATCCCGCCGGACATCGCGGCGTTCTTCACCGGCATCGCGATCTCGATGTACTGCCCGCAGATGATGGCCTCGGTCGGCAACGGCACCGTGCTGGACTGGCTGCCCGCGGCGCGGGCGATACCCGGCTTCTGACGCGGGACGTGCGACGCGCCGTCGGCCGGCGCGCGCTATAGGTTGGTCGCGTGGCACTTCCCAACCTGACCCGCGACCAGGCCGTCGAACGCGCCGCCCTGGTGACCGTCGACAGCTACCGCATCGAACTCGACCTGACCGACGGCGCCGGCAAGCCCGGCGAGCGCGCCTTCCGGTCCACGACCACCGTCGAATTCGACGCCCTCGCCGGCGCCGACACCTACATCGACATCGCTGCCGACGTGATCCACAGCGCCACGCTCAACGGCCGCGACATCGACGTCTCCGCCTATGACGAATCCACCGGTATCCCGTTGACCGGATTGGCCGGCCACAACGTCGTCGTCGTCGACGCCGATTGCCGCTACTCCAACACCGGAGAGGGGCTGCACCGGTTCGTCGACCCGGTCGACGACGAGGTGTATCTGTACTCGCAGTTCGAAACCGCCGACGCCAAGCGGATGTTCGCGTGTTTCGACCAGCCGGATCTCAAGGCCGCGTTCGACGTGACGGTGACCGCGCCGTCGCACTGGGAGGTCGTCTCCAACGGCGCCACCGTGAGCGTCGAGGATGCCGGCGCCGCCAAGCGCCACACGTTCGCCGCCACACCGCGCATGAGTACGTATCTGGTGGCGCTCATCGCTGGACCGTATGCGCGCTGGGACGACGTGTACAGCGACGACCACGGCGACATCCCGCTCGGGCTGTTCTGCCGCAGGTCGCTGGCCGAGTTCATGGATGCCGAGCGGCTGTTCACCGAGACCAAACAGGGATTCGGGTTCTACCACAAGAACTTCGGCGTCCCGTACGCGTTCGGCAAGTACGACCAGTTGTTCGTGCCGGAGTTCAACGCCGGGGCGATGGAGAACGCCGGCGCGGTGACATTCCTGGAGGACTACGTCTTCCGCAGCAAGGTCACCCGGGCCTCCTACGAACGGCGCGCGGAGACCGTCCTGCACGAGATGGCGCACATGTGGTTCGGCGACCTCGTCACCATGCAGTGGTGGGATGACCTGTGGCTCAACGAGTCGTTCGCGACGTTCGCCTCGGTGCTGTGCCAGGCCGAGGCCACCGAGTACACCGAGGCGTGGACGACGTTCGCCAACGTCGAGAAGTCGTGGGCGTACCGGCAGGACCAGCTGCCCTCCACACACCCGGTCGCCGCCGATATCCCGGATCTGGCCGCGGTCGAGGTGAACTTCGACGGGATCACCTACGCCAAGGGCGCCAGCGTGCTCAAGCAGCTGGTCGCCTACGTCGGCGAGGAGGAGTTCCTCTCCGGGCTGCGGGATTACTTCCGCGACCACGCATTCAGCAACGCCACTTTCGGTGATCTGCTGGGCGCCCTGGAGAAGGCGTCGGGCCGCGACCTGTCCGGATGGGGCAGGCAGTGGCTCAAGACGACGGGCCTCAACACGCTGCGGCCCGAATTCGACCTCGACGCCGACGGCCGGTTCACCCGGTTCTCCATCGATCAGAGCGGCGCCGCACCGGGTGCCGGCGAGACCCGCGTGCACCGTCTCGCCGTCGGCATCTACGACGACGACGGATCCGGCAAGCTGGTCCGGGTGCATCGCGAGGAACTCGACGTCGAGGGACCGCGCACCGATGTGCCTGCGCTACAGGGAGTTTCACGCGGCAAGTTGATCCTGGTCAACGACGACGATCTGACCTACTGCTCGCTGCGGCTGGACCAGGACTCGCTGCAGACCGTGCTGACGCGCATCGCCGACATCGCCGAGCCGTTGCCGCGCACCCTGGCGTGGTCGGCGGCGTGGGAGATGACACGCGAGGCGGAGCTAAAGGCGCGCGACTTCGTGTCGCTGGTCACCAGCGGTGTACACGCCGAGACCGAAGTCGGTGTGCTGCAGCGTCTTCTGCTGCAGGCGCAGACAGCGTTGAACTCCTATGCCGACCCGGAGTGGGCGCACTCGGAGGGCTGGTCGGCGTTCGCCGACCGGCTGCTGGAACTGGCCCGCGGCGCCGAGGGCGGCTCGGATCACCAACTGGCGTACGTCAACGCGCTGTGCGGGTCGGTGTTGTCGAGCAGGCACACCGACGTGCTGAAGGCGGTGCTCGACGCGGATCCCGCCGAGTCCGGACTGGGCGGGCTGGTGGTCGACACCGATCTGCGGTGGCGCATCGTCACCGCGTTGGCCGCGGCGGGCATCGTCGACTCCGACGGCGCCACAACACCGTTCATCGACGCCGAGGCCCAGCGCGACCCGACCGCGGCGGGCAGGCGCCACGCGGCGGCGGCGACCGCGGCGCGTCCGCAGCCCGAGGTCAAGGCGACGGCGTGGGAGCAGGTCATCGAGGACGACACGCTGCCCAACATCACCGCCCGCGCGATCATCGGCGGCTTCGTGCAGCCGGGTCAGCAGGATCTGCTGCGGCCGTTCCGCGCCAAGTACTTCGGCGCGATCTCGGGAGTGTGGCAGCGGCGCTCCAGCGAGGTCGCACAGACCGTCGTCATCGGGTTGTACCCGTCGTGGGACATCAGCGAGGACGGTCTGGCCGCCGCCGACGAGTTCCTCGCAGACCCGGACGTGCCGCCTCCGCTGCGTCGTCTGGTCATCGAGGGCCGCGCCGGCGTCGAGCGTTCCCTGCGCGCCCGCGCCTTCGACATCACCTAGAACTCCGCTGCGCGAGCATGCGTGTTCCCACACGACACGCCGCGTCATCGCGACGTTTTGCGCACGCTCGCCGGGCATGCTGAGCCCGTGGCGATCAGCAGAACCCGCCGGGCCAGGGCGGCCCGCAGGCGCAAGCGTCGGCTCGGCGCCGTCGACAACGACCTCACGCCACAGCAATGGCAGGCCTTGAAGGATGCGTGGAAGGGCTGTGCCTATTGCGGGGCGACAGACCGAGCGCTCCAGCGCGACTGTGTCATGGCGATATCCCGCGGCGGCCGCTACACCATCGACAACGTCGTCCCGGCCTGCGCGTCGTGCAACACCAGCAAGTGCAACGACGAGGTCACCGCATGGCTGCGGCGCAAACGTCTCGACGAGCGGCGGTTCCTCGAGCGCTACGTCGAGATCCGCGCCGCGCTCGCGGTCGACGCACCCTGACGCGCGCTCGCGCAAAGGCGCGAAAGGTCTGTGTCAGGCCGGGGTGACGCCGGCGCTCATCACGCGCACCGCGCTGATCAGGCCGTCCATCAGGTTGCCGTCCTTGAACGACGCCGCGGCCGCCGAAACGCCCAACGGTGCGGCCTCTTCGATGCCACGCCCCTTGACGTCGGCTCCGTAGACCACCTCGATCGCGCGCTGGTCGGGCGAGACCGCCAGCAGCACCGCGTTGTTCGGAGTCGGCACCTGCGCGAGGATCTCGCGCGCGGTGGCCGCCGTGTCGGTGCCGAGGTCGCCGATGTACACGGCGAAGCGCGCCTTGGCCGCCCGCGAGCCGTACTTGAGCGCGTCGTCGAGGAACACCAGATCCTTGACCGGGAAGGGGTAATCCACCGACAGCGCGCCCGGCTGCGTGACACCGGAGATGCGACCGCTGGACGTGACCACCCAACCGACGGGCAGATCGGCGCGCTCGACCGCGGCCCGGTGGCCGGTTACTGCAACATCACCACTTGCCACTGGCGCCGCCTCCAATCGTCACCGCGTGCGTGTCATGCCCACCCACGTTTCCGCCTTCGGCCGCGGAATCGGCGGCCACGCTGCGCCCGGTGGCGTGCCCGTGACCGGCCGGCTCGTCAGCCGCCCACAGGATCGGGGCGTGCTTCCAAGGCTCGGACATCTTGTAGGTCGCCGGGTGCGGGCCCTTCTTGCGCCAGATGAGAGCGGCAAGCACGGCCGTCAGCCCGAGCGGCACCAGAATCAGTAGCGCGTGTGTCAGTGCGGTGCTCACGTCGCAAACCGTATACCAGCCGCGTTTACGCCGCGCCTTCGCCCAGATATCGGACCCACGACGGGTCGAGTTCCTTCACGCTCGACAGCAGCCGCCAGTGCTGTCCCTTCGGCGGGACGGGCACCGTGCGCAGCGACCACCCCAGCTCGGTGAGCAGCCGGTCCGCCTTGCGGTGGTTGCACGTCGAACAGGCCGCCACGCAGTTCTCCCAGGCGTGCGCCCCGCCGCGGCTGCGGGGAACCACGTGGTCGACGGTATCGGCCTTGCCGCCGCAGTAGGCGCAGCGAAACCGGTCGCGGTGCATCAGCGCGGCGCGGGTCATCGGGATGCGCGCGCGGTAGGGCACCCGCACGTAGGTGCGCAGTCGGATCACCGACGGAACGACGATCGAGCGGGTCGCCGAATGGATCACCGGTCCCCCGGGATCGTCGTGCACGACGTCGGCCTTACCGCACATCAACATGATGACCGCTCGGCGCATGGGCAGAGCGGTCAGCGGTTCGTAGGTGGAGTTCAGCAGGAGGACCCGGCGGCGGCCCCAGATCGAGGCCTCGCTGGTACTCGGCGGATGGATGTCGACGCTGTGCAGCACGCGTGCCTGTGCGCCCGGTACCGCCGACCCGGCTAGGGCGGTCGCGGCACCGTGGCTCCGCTGGCCGGCCCTTCTGGACGGGCCTTTCTTGCGATGCGCCATACGTCCTCCGTCCGACAGTTCACCACGGATTCCTGTGAATCGCACGACATTTCTCGACGTGTTCGCAGGTCAATTGGGTGAACATCGGGTGGCGCGCCCGCCTGACCTGGCAATCCAGCAACAGGGAACAATGGGGGCGTGACACAGCCACAGAGGTCGTTCTACGACGAAGTC
The DNA here is from genome assembly GCF_001666865.1 of Mycobacterium sp. E136. NCBI lineage: Bacteria > Bacillati > Actinomycetota > Actinomycetes > Mycobacteriales > Mycobacteriaceae > Mycobacterium > Mycobacterium sp. E136. The sequence continues at coordinate 11,926 of NZ_LZJE01000125.1, read as the reverse complement.
GGTGGCCACGAGACGTTCCGCGCGATCGTGGCGCGGTTCTACGAGTTGGTCCGCGAGGACGAGATCCTGCGTCCGCTGTACCCGGAAGAGGACCTCGGGCCCGCCGAGGTGCGGCTGCGGATGTTCCTCGAGCAATACTGGGGCGGCCCTCGCACCTACTCCGATCAGCGTGGGCATCCGAGGCTGAGGATGCGCCACGCCCCGTTCCGGATCGGCTACATCGAGCGTGACGCGTGGCTGCGGTGCATGCACACCGCGGTCGCCGAGATCGATTCGCAGACGCTCGACGACGAGCACCGCAAGGAACTGCTGGCTTATCTCGAGATGGCCGCTCATTCGATGGTGAACGCGCCGTTCTGATGAGCAGCCCCTGGTGGTCGGATGCGCTGTTCTACCAGGTGTATCCGCGTTCGTTTCGCGACAGCGACGGTGACGGCGTCGGCGATCTCGACGGTGTGACCGCCGGCCTGGGCTACCTCGAGGCGCTCGCCGTCGACGCGATCTGGCTCAATCCGGTGATGGTCTCGCCGATGGCCGACAACGGCTACGACGTTTCCGATCCGCGCGACGTCGACCCGCTGTTCGGCGGCATGGCCGCGTTGGACCGGCTCATCGCGGCGGCGCACGATCGGGGCATCAAGGTGACGATGGACCTGGTGCCCAACCACACCAGCTCCGCGCATCCGTGGTTTGGCGAGGCGTTGGCCGCGCCGCCGGGCAGCAGGGAGCGCGACCGCTACATCTTCCGCGACGGCACCGGGCCCGGCGGCTCACAACCCCCGAACAACTGGGTGTCGATCTTCGGGGGCCCCGCGTGGACCCGGATCACCGAGGCCGACGGCAGCGCGGGTCAGTGGTACCTGCATCTGTTCGACGCCGAACAGCCCGACCTCAACTGGGACAACCCCGAGGTGTTCGACGACCTCGAGCGGACGCTTCGGTTCTGGCTCGACCGCGGGGTGGACGGCTTCCGCATCGACGTCGCGCACGGCATGGCCAAGCCGCCGAACCTTCCCGACATGACGATCCCCCGGCGCGAGATGCTGCTGGCCGAGATGGACAACGATCCGCGCTTCAACAACGACGGCGTCCACGAGCTCCACCGCCGCATTCGCCGGGTGTTCGACGACTATCCGGAATCCGTTGCGATCGGCGAGGTCTGGGTCTACGACAACGAACAGTTCGCCCGTTATGTGCGCCCCGACGAACTGCACCTGGGTTTCAACTTCCGCTTGTTGCGCGCCGCGTTCGACGCCGCCGACATTCGCGAGGCCATCGAAAACTCCTTGGCGGCGGTCGAGTTGGTGGGCGCCGTTCCGACCTGGACGCTGGCCAACCACGACGTCGAACGCGAAACCACCCGCTACGGGGGCGGCAGCGTCGGGTTGGCCCGCGCCAAGGCGATGGCACTGGTGATGCTCGCGCTGCCCGGGCCGGTGTTCGTCTACAACGGCGAGGAACTGGGGCTGCCGAACGTCGAGCTTCCCGACGAGGCGCTGCGCGACCCCGTATGGGAACGGTCCGGGCACACCCGCCGCGGACGTGACGGCAGCCGGATCCCGATGCCCTGGGAGGGTGACGCTCCCCCGTTCGGGTTCTCGACGCACCCCGACACGTGGCTGCCGATTCCTCGGGAGTGGGCGGCGTTGACGGTCGAGGAGCAGCTGGCCGACCCCGATTCGACGCTGGCGTTCTACCGGCGGGCGTTCGAATTACGTTCCCGGCGGGGGGAGTTCGATGGGCCGACGGTCGAGTGGCTGGACTCGCCCGCCGACAGCCTGGTGTTCCACCGCAGCGGCGGGTTGGTGTGCGTGTTGAATGCGGGATCGCAACCCATACCGCTGCCGGAGGGGCAGGTTCTCCTGGCCAGCGCCGAGGTGTCCGAAGGCAAGCTGCCGCCCGACGCCGCGGCTTGGCTGGTCTGAGTGTGCGCGCCGTCGCGGCGGCGCGAGCGTGCGCGAAGTGCTGACCTTTCGCGGCGTGTCGTGTGCAAACACGCACGCTCGCGGGAGAAGTGGGCGTTACCGCAGGACGATGGCGGGGTCGCCGCGGCGGCGATAGACCGATCCGAACCGTGCGTCGATGCGCAGCCACGTCGGGGTGACGCGAACCCGCACGATTTCGTCGGCGCCCACCGCCGAACCGGCTTGCGGCAGGAATCCCATTGCGGTCAAAGCGAACACGCACCGCATCGGGATGCCGACGCTGTCGTCGGCGGAACTGACCGCGACGACCTCCTGATCCAGCAGCGAGACCGGGGGGCCCTGACCGCTGGAGTGCTGCTTGACCAAAGCGCCGCCGCGCTCGGCGAGGTCGAGCACGACACGGGCCGGGACGTCGTCGAGGTGGACGAACCCGGAGTCCGGCGGAAGCGCGCCGCGCCATGCGGAGTCCAGCGCGAAGCCGGGTTCGACGAAGCCGCTGCGGTCCATCGCCTGTAATCCCGCGGCCAGCGCGTCGGCGCCCGCGGAGAGGTCCGGCGGATTGACCCGGCCCGCAACCACGCGGGTGGCCAGCACGTCGAATCCCGTTGCCACCCATGCGCCAAACAGGCCGTCGGCGCGTTGACGCAGCCGGATGACGGCGGCCTCGTCGAGGCGTATCGCCCGCTCGGCGAACGCGGCGAGGTCGTCACGGTGCGCCGCATCGGTGAGCCAGACGCCCCGGTCGGAGGGCGTCATCGTGTCCAGCGCTGCAGGTACTCTTTTTGCTGCGGCGAAAGACGGTGCAGCCGCTGCTCTTTGATGTGCACGGCGGCCAACTGGGTGTCGGCGATCACCGCCGGCTTCGAATCAGGCGACGCCCCAACCGACCGCACCTCGTATCCGACGGTGAAGTCGACGGAGCGGACGCGTTTGGACCACATGGTGACTTGTAGCGGCGAATCGATCAGGCGCAGCTGGGCCTTATACGAGATGTTGACCTCGGCGATGAGCAGTCCGATTGTCTCGATCTCCGGGCCGAACGGCTCACGCAGGAACGGGATCCGGGCCTCCTCGAGGATCGTCACCATCGTCGCGTGATTGATGTGCTGGTACATGTCGATGTCCGACCACCGCACGTGCACGGGTGCGACGAACCCCGCACCTTCCGCGTTCTGCGCGAGGTTGCCAGCACCTGTCATCGAGAAGTCCCCGTTCCACTGTTTCGTGTCATGCTGCGGATCTGACGCGCCGCCACCGATAGCGTCGCCAAATCGTGCTGACCGCTTTCATGTATCTCGCTGAGCGTGCGACGGGCGCGGTCCACCCGGGAGCCGTTCGTGGTCTCCCACTCTGCGATCTTCTCCTCGCCCGTCTCCTCCGGCTCGCCGACCGCCAGCACGTCCAGGCACAGCGACCGGAGGGAGCCGTAGATGTCGTCGCGAATCGCCAACCGCGCCAACGAGTGCCAGCGGTCATCGCGCTCCAGCCGGGATACGGCGGTGAGCAGGGTGTCGGTGTTGAGGTAGTCCATCAGCGCAAAGTAGGTGTCGGCGACCTCATCGGGTTCGCGGTCGACGATGTCGCCGATGTCGATGATGTCGAGGAGGCTGAACTGGTACAGCCCCGTCGCGACCGTGTAGGCCAGATCCCTCGGGACCCCGCGGGAGGCGAACTCGTCGGTCTCCTTGGACACGATCGCCTCGTCGTCACCGCGCAGCCATTCCGGCATCCGCGGAGTCAGCGCAGCAACCTTGGCGGCGAAACGGTTGATCTCGGCGCCCACGGCCAGCGGCTGCGGACGGTAGTTCAACAGCCAGCGTCCGGCCCGGTCGACGAGCCGACGAAGATCCAGCGTCATCCTGTCCGTCACCGCGACTGAGACACCGTCGCTGCCCGCGGCCCGGATCTGCCGCCAAACGTCGTTGATCCGGAAGATCGCGTTGGCCGCGGCGTAACTGCGCACGGCGTCGACCGGCCCCACCCCGGCATCCTCGCTGGTGCGGTACGCGTAGGTGATCCCGCTGGTGTCCACGAGGTCGTTGACCAACATGGTGGTGACGATCTCGCGGCGCAGCTGATGCGACCGGATCTCCGCGGCGAACGGCTCGCGCAGCTTCTCCGGGAAGTACCGGGGCAGCCGCGAGGCGAACGCCTCCTGGTCGGGCAGGTCGCTGGCCAGCACGTCGGCCTTCAGGGCGAGTTTGACGTGCGCCATCAGCGTCGCCAGTTCCGGTGAGGTCAAACCGATTCCGGCGTCGGTGCGACGATGGATCTCCTTCTCCGACGGCAGCGCCTCCAGCTCGCGGTTGAGGCCGCGGTCGGTGACGAAGGCCTTGATCATGCGCGCGTGTACGGGAAGCAGGCTGGCCGCGTTCGCGCGGCTGGTGCCCATCAGGTCGTTCTGATCCTCGTTGTCCTGCAGGACCAGTCGGCCGACCTCGTCGGTCATCGACAACAGCAGCTCGGTGCGGTCGTCTGGGCTGACCTTCCCGGCGGTGACCAGCGAGTCGATCAGGATCTTGATGTTGACCTCGTGGTCGGAGCAGTCGACGCCGGCCGAGTTGTCCAGCGCGTCGGTGTTGATGCGGCCGCCGGCGAGATCGAACTCGATGCGCCCGAGCGCGGTCACGCCCAGGTTGCCGCCCTCGCCGACCACCTTGACCCGCAACTGGTTTCCGTTCACGCGGACGGGGTCGTTGGCGCGGTCACCGACGTCGGCATCGGATTCGCTCTCGGCCTTGATGTAGGTGCCGATGCCGCCGTTGAACAGCAGGTCGGCGGGCGCCTTGAGGATCGCCTTGATCAGATTCGGCGGAGTGAGCTCGTCGACATCGTCGTCGATACCCAGCGCGGCACGGACCTGCGGGCTGATCTGGATCGACTTGTGCTCTCTGCTGTAGACGCCGCCGCCCTCGCTGATCAGGGAGGTGTCGTAGTCCTCCCAGCTCGAGCGCGGCAGGTCGAACAGGCGCTTGCGCTCCTCCCACGACCGCGCGGCGTCGGGATCGGGGTCGATGAAGATGTGGCGGTGGTCGAACGCGGCCAACAGCCGAATGTGCTTGGACAGCAACATGCCGTTGCCGAAAACGTCGCCGCTCATGTCGCCGATCCCGACGACGGTGAAGTCCTCGGACTGGGTGTCGACGCCCATCTCGCGGAAGTGGCGTTTGACCGATTCCCACGCGCCCTTGGCGGTGATGCCCATCGCCTTGTGGTCGTATCCCACCGAACCGCCCGAGGCGAACGCGTCACCGAGCCAGAAGCCGTACGACTTGGCCACCTCGTTGGCGATGTCGGAGAACGTCGCGGTGCCCTTGTCGGCGGCGACGACGAGATACGCGTCGTCCCCGTCGCGGCGCACGACGTCCGGCGGCGAAACCACTTGTCCGGTGGCCTTGTCGACGTTGTCGGTCACATCGAGCAGACCGGCGATGAACAGCTGATAGCACGACACGCCTTCGCCGCGCTGGGCGTCCCGGTCGGCGGCTGCGTCACCGGTGGGTGTCGGCGGCTGCTTGACGACGAAGCCGCCCTTGGCGCCGACGGGCACGATCACCGCGTTCTTGACGGCCTGCGCCTTGACCAGCCCCAGGATCTCGGTGCGGAAGTCTTCGCGACGGTCCGACCAGCGCAGTCCGCCGCGCGCCACATAGCCGAACCGCAGGTGCACACCCTCGACGCGCGGCGAGTACACGAAGATCTCGAACTTCGGCCGCGGCAGCGGCAATTCGTCGATCAGGCCCGGATCGAGCTTGAACGACAGCACATCCTGCGCACGGGCCGACTCCTGGCGCCTCACGAAGTAGTTGGTGCGCAGCGTCGCCTGGATCATCGACGCGAACGCCCGCAGCACGCGGTCGGTGTCGAGGCTGACCAGCGCGTCGATGTCGGCGGTCACGGCGGCCGCGGCGGCCTGGGCGTCGCGGCGTTTCGGCGCGTCGCCCTGCTCTGATTCGAACGGGTAGAACAGCGCCTCGAACAGTTCAACCAGCGAGCGCGCGGTCTTGGCGTGGTCGTTGATGACGGCCTCGATGTGCGACTGGCTGTACGGAAAACCGGCCTGCCGCAGGTACTTCGCGTAGCTGCGCAGGACGGCGACCTGCTGCCAGTTCAGCCCGGCCCGCATCACCAACTCGTTGAACCGGTCGGTCTCGGCGCGGCCCTGCCAGATCGCGGTCAGCGCGTCGGCGAACCGCGTCGCGGTCTCGGCTCGCTCGGAGGCCGACTCGATGCGCGGAATCGACTTGTGCGGCGAAATCTTGAACTGGTAGATCCACACGCCGAGCCCGTCGGGCCGCTCGACGGTGAACGGCCGCTCTTCGAGCACGACGACGCCCATCGACTGCAGCATCGGCAGCAGATCGCTCAGTGACGCCGAATGTCCACCGAGATACAGGGTGAGCTGCGCGGTGCCTTCCTCGAGATCGGTGAGCACCGGCCGGATCGAATCGTCCTGCAGGTCTTCGATGATCGCGATGTCGTCGATCGCGTCGAGCGGCGCGACCGCCTGCTTGTAGGCCTCGGGGAAGGCCGCCGAGTAGTGCTGGGCCGTGCGTTGATCGATGGAACCCGTCTTCACCGCGCCGATCAGCCGGTCACCCCAGGTGCGCGCCGCCTCGGTCAGCAGGTCCTGGATGCGGGACTCGTTCGCCTCGGACGTGTCGATCGCGCGGGCACTGGTGCCGTCGGGCATGCGCACGGAGAAATGCACAACGGCCCAGGGCGATTCGCTCACGCGCGCGGTGTACTCGATGCTGGCCCCGCCGAGCTCGCGCACGAGGATGTCTTGCATCTGCAACCGCACCGCGGTGGTGTAGCGGTCGCGCGGCAGGTACACCAGGCACGAGACGAAGTGCGCGAGCGAATCGGCGCGCATGAACAGCAACGTTCGCCGACGCGACCCGAGGTCGACGACGGCCTTGACCATGTCCAGCACGTCGCGCGCCGAGAGCGCGAACAGCTCGGAGCGCGGAATGGTCTGGATGATGTCGAGCAGCAGCTGCCCGGGGTGGCTGGGATCGTTGCGTGACAGCGAGAGTGCCTCGTTGACCCGGCGCGAGACCAACGGGATCTCAAGCACATTGGCGTTCATCGCCGCCACCGTGAACAGGCCGACGAAGCGATGTTCGATCACGGTCGGGCCCTGCTGTTCACGCACCACGACGATGTAGGGATAGGCGCCGTACCGCAGGTAGCTCGGTAGGGTGGCCTGCGCCAACACGAGAAGGTCGCCGTCGTCGGTCAGCGGCGGCAGCACGTCGTGGTGCAGCCGCAGCGTTCCGAGTCGGCTCGCGGGGTCGACCGACGACTGACCCTCGCGTATCGAACAGCGCTGATAGCCGAGCAACACGAAGTGTCCGTCGGCGAGCCAGCGCAACAGCGCCGCGACATCCTCGCGGTCCGGTCCGCGGAACCGGCCCTCGGTGTCGGTGGCGATGTTGTGTCCCAATGTGCGCAGGGTCGAGGACAGTTCGCCTGCGTCGAGCGCGACGTGGCGCGCGTCGGCGAGCACGGCCGGCAGCATCTGCGCCACCTGGGCGAGCGCCTTGGTGTCCACGGTCGCCGCGAGCTGGACGTGGATCCAGGCCTCGAACACCGCGTCGCGGGATCCACCTTCGGAGGCGGGTGCGACGTCGAGCAGTTCGCCCGCCCGCGCACGGTGCACGCGCATCACCGGGTTCATGATCGCGGTGTAGGCGACGCCGAAGCGGTGCAGCAGCACCGTGACCGAATCCATCACCATCGCGGTGCTGTCGGTGACGATCTGCAGTGCCGGACCGAATCCCGCCGGATCGTCGGCGCGGTACACCTCGACGCGGGTGTCCCCGTAGGGCCGGAAGCGCCCGAGCCGGTGATGCGCGGCGATCAGATTGGGCGACACGATCTGCTGCGCCGTCGCCGTCACCGGCATGGTGACCGTCGAGTCGGCGGTGGGCGCGTCGGCATGCGGACCGCGGTAGGTCTCCAGGTAGGCCCGTGCGAGGCGCGCCACGGTCTGATCGTCGAGTCCAGAAGAGTCGTTGGCTCCGGTGACGCCGACCCCGGCGCCCGCTGATCTCCCGACGTCCTCCGGATTCACCGACATGCGACGCTCCTGAACTGTTGGCGCGGACCTCCGCCGTTGGATGTCGCCACCAGCCCGAAAAGGGCGAAGCGGCTCCGCGGTCCGCAGAAGACGACCCTAGTAGCCCGCGCGTGCGGTTCGCGGCTACCCCGCCGGATCAGTCGCGCGTGAGCTTGCGGTGCGTCACGCGGTGCGGGCGGGCGGCCTCGATACCGAGCCGTTCGACCTTGTTCTCCTCGTAGGCACCGAAGTTACCCTCGAACCAGAACCACTTGGCCTCGTTGTCCTCGTCGCCCTCCCACGCCAGAATGTGCGTACAGGTGCGGTCGAGGAACCACCTGTCGTGGGAGATCACCACGGCGCAACCGGGGAAGCTCTCGAGCGCATTCTCCAGCGACGACAGCGTTTCCACGTCGAGGTCGTTGGTCGGCTCGTCGAGCAGGATCAGGTTGCCGCCCTCCTTGAGCGTCAACGCCAGGTTGAGCCGGTTGCGTTCACCGCCCGACAGCACGCCCGCGGGCTTCTGCTGATCGGGGCCCTTGAATCCGAACGCGGAGACGTAGGCCCGCGACGGGATCTCGTTCTGCCCGACCTCGATGTAGTCGAGGCCGTCGGAGACGACCTCCCACACCGTCTTCTTCGGGTCGATGCCCGCACGGGTCTGGTCGACGTAACTCAGCTTGACCGTGTCGCCGACCTTCACCGTTCCGCTGTCGGGCTGCTCGAGGCCGACGATGGTCTTGAACAGCGTGGTCTTACCGACGCCGTTGGGACCGATGACCCCGACGATGCCGTTACGCGGCAGCGTGAACGACAGGTCCTTGATCAGGGTGCGACCGCCGAAGCCCTTGTCGAGGTGTTCGACCTCGACCACGACGTTGCCCAGCCGCGGCGGAGTCGGGATCTGGATCTCCTCGAAGTCGAGCTTGCGGGTCTTCTCCGCCTCCGCGGCCATCTCCTCGTAACGCTGCAGGCGGGCCTTGCTCTTGGCCTGGCGCGCCTTGGCGCCCGACCGGACCCACGCGAGCTCATCCTGGAGGCGCTTTTGCAGCTTGGCGTCCTTGCGGCCCTGCACGGCGACGCGCTCGGCCTTCTTCTCCAGGTACGTCGAGTAGTTGCCCTCGTACGGGTAGGCCCGACCCCGGTCGAGCTCGAGGATCCACTCGGCAACGTTGTCCAGGAAGTACCGGTCGTGGGTGACCGCGAGGATGGCGCCCTTGTACTCGGCGAGGTGCTGTTCGAGCCACTGCACGCTCTCGGCGTCCAGGTGGTTGGTCGGCTCGTCGAGGAGCAGCAGGTCCGGCTTGGACAGCAGCAGCTTGCACAGCGCGACCCGGCGACGCTCACCGCCGGACAGGTGGGTGACGGGCTCGTCGGGCGGCGGGCAGCGCAGCGCGTCCATCGCCTGCTCGAGCTGGGAGTCGATGTCCCACGCGTCGGCGGCGTCGAGCTCCTCCTGGAGCCGACCCATCTCCTCCATCAGCTCATCGGAGTAGTCGGTGGCCATCAGCTCGGCGACCTCGTTGTAGCGGTTGAGCTTCGCCTTGATCGCCACGCCCTCTTCGACGTTCTCGCGAACGGTCTTGTCCTCGTTGAGCGGCGGCTCCTGTTGCAGGATGCCGACCGTCGCGCCGGGTTGCAGGAACGCGTCGCCGTTGTTGGGCTGGTCCAACCCGGCCATGATCCGCAGGACGCTCGACTTGCCGGCGCCGTTGGGACCGACGACGCCGATCTTCGCGCCCGGAAGGAAGTTCAGGCTGACGTCGTCGAGGATGACCTTGTCGCCGTGCGCCTTGCGGACCTTCCGCATCGAATAGATGAATTCGGCCATGCCGTGGTAAGCCTTTCGAAACTCGCGAATCTCTCGGGTGATGCTCGCGGACCATCGTAGGCGTGGCCCCACCGGCGCAGCCGAGTGAGCTACTCGTTCTGCGCCGGCGGCGCGTTCTCACTACGCGGTCAGGGGCAGCGCCGTGTCGGGCCGCTCCGCGTCGTCATCGTCACCGGTGTCTTCTGATTGGTCGTCGGGATCGGTGATCCGCTGTTCGGTCAGTTGCCGGGCCCGGTCGATCTTCGCCGAGCAACGGGCCAGGTCCGGCCCGACGGACGTCGCTCGCACCTCGACCGACGAGCGCCGGTTGCCGTCGCGGTCGTCGTACTCGCTGGTGTAGACGTGCCCGACGACGATGACGGGGTCGCCCTTGACCAGCCCTGCGCTGGGCCCGGCGACCACCCTCCCCCAGCAGTTCACCGTGACGAACAACGAATTACCCGGCTCCCATGTTCCTTCGGCCGTGCGGCGGCGCGAGTTGCTCGCGACCCGGAAACGGACCATCTCCTGATCGCCCACCCGCCGGTGGATCGGGTCGGTGACGATGTTGCCGACGATGGTGAACGGTGTCTCGAACATGACGGTCTCCTCTTGTTTCCTTGCGTTTCCCTGCCGACGGCCCGGTGGCGCGTCGGTGACACCGTCATTGAGCGCCGCTGCGCCGACACCGAACGCGGGCCGAGCAGGCGTCGCGGACGCGCGCTGTGGATAAACCCGGCGTTTGGGATAGGCCTTCGTTATTGCCGAAACCGACGCTTTGGCTGGTCCTCGCGCCCGCGATCGACCATTGCGTCGGTTTCGAGCGAGAGTGCATGGAACCTACGGGCGCCAGCCTCGCGACAGCAGGGCGTTTCGCGCCTGCTCGACGATGTCGGCCCCGCGGTCCTCTTTGATGACGTGAATGACCTGCCAACCGAGCCGCTGCAGCACGCGGTTGACCCGAACGTCGAGGACGTACTGTTGCCGGCTGGTGAGGTGTTGTTCTCCGTCGTACTCGGCGCCGACTTTGAACTCCTCCCAGCACATGTCGATGCGCCGGACGTATCGGCCCCACTCGTCGTAGACGACGACTTGCGTGGTCGGCCGAGGTAGCCCGGCATCGATGAAGAGCAGCCGCAGCCACGTTTCCCTCGGAGACTCGGCACCGCCGTCGACCAGCGGCAACGCCGCCCGTAGCCGCCGGAGACCGCGCACACCGCGATGACGTTTCGCCAGTAGCGCGACATCCTCGGGAGCGAACGGCCGAGCATTCATCAACGCGTCCAGGCGGGCGACAGCACGGCCGCGCGGATGATGCCGGCCCAGGTCGAACGCGGTCCGAGCCGGAGTGGTCACACGGATGCCCGCGACCGCGGTGACCTCGTCCTCGTCCAGGGTCTCGTCGCGGACGGTCAGACCGCGCTGGCGTCGCACCGCCGCGACCAATTCGATAGGTATGTCGTCGCCGACCCATCTCGCCCCGTGTATCGCGGAAGCGGCTACCCCGGCGATCACCGCCGAAGGAGTAGCGAGGGATACGCCGACGATCCTCTCGTGCAGCGACACCTGGTGGCCTCGCGGCACGTAGACGCCGCGGTACAGCGGTCGATACTGACTGCGTAGGTGGGCTCGGGTGAGGTGGCCGGCGGCCACGGCGTCACTGCCAATGAAGGGAATCTCCATACAGATTGGACGCCCGCGGCCGTTGGTCTAGCTCCAATGTCCTCGAAACCGACGCAATGGTCGTTCCGGCAACCGGAAATCAGCCAAAGCGTCGGTCTCGGCGGACCGACGCCCGAGACCAACCCCAGCGCCGGCTACTGGGCGTCGCGGCGGGCGAGTTCGGCCAGCATCGCGTTGTAGGCGGCAAGGTCCGCGTCGTCGTCGCGGTCGGCCGCCCTGTCGAGCCGCTTCGCCATGCGCCGGTCGCTGCGCGACCACTGGATGAGCAGCGCGAGCATCACCAGCACGAGTGGGACCTCGCCCGCGGCCCAGGCGATTCCGCCGCCGGTGCGTTGGTCGGCGAGCAGGTCGGTGTGCCAGCTCAACTGCAGCGACCGGTAGAACGGCTCACCCAGCACGGTTTTGGTGCCCATCAGCACGACCCCGAAGAACGCGTGCAACGGC
>NZ_LZJE01000124.1:0-680 GCF_001666865.1 Mycobacterium sp. E136 | reverse complement strand
GCGATCTCACAGAGACCCGACCTCGAACTGGTCGGGGTGTGGGTGCACTCCCCCGAGAAGGACGGCAAGGACGCGGGTGAACTCGCCAACGGGCAGCCGATCGGGGTGGCCGCCACCACCGATGCGGATGCGCTGATCGGGCTCAAACCCGATTGTGTCATCTATTCGGCCAGCGGGCCGGAACGTGATGCGCTGGCCGTCCCGGACTATGTGAGGCTGCTCAGCGCAGGGATAAACGTGGTGACCACCAGCACCACCCGCCTGGTCAACCCCCACGCCTACGAACCGGTCGAGTGGCGCGACCAGTTGTCCGCGGCCGCCAAGGAGGGCCAGGTCTCGTTGTACGCCTCGGGGATCGAGCCGGGCTTCGTCGCCGACTACCTACCGCTGGTGCTCGCCACGCAGTCGAAGCGGATCCAGCGTCTGACCGTCACCGAGGTCGCGCTCAACGATCACTACCCGGTGGCCGACGTGATGATGAACGGCATGGGCTTTGGTCGTCCCCTGGATTTCGAACCGCTGCTGAAGACGCCTGGGTTCATCGAAATGGCTTGGCGGGCACCGATTCATCTGATGGCCGCCGGTCTCGGCGTGGAGGTCGAGGAGGTCCGCGGCACCCTCGACCGCCGCGTCACGGACCGCGACATCGAGGTGGCGTTCGGCACTATCGAGGCGGGGAC
>NZ_LZJE01000123.1:0-21940 GCF_001666865.1 Mycobacterium sp. E136 | reverse complement strand
CCGGCCGCCGTCGTCGTTCTCGACGCGTTTCCGTTGACGGTCAACGGGAAGCTCGACACCCGCGCGCTGCCGGCGCCTGAGTACACCGACGCCGATCGCTACCGTGCGCCGGAGAGCGCGGTCGAAGAAGTTCTGGCCGGGATTTACGCCCAGGTGTTGGGATTGGAGCGGGTCGGGGTCGATGACTCGTTCTTCGAGCTGGGCGGGGACAGCATCTTGTCGATGCAGGTCGTGGCCCGGGCCCGGGCGGCGGGTCTACTGTGCCGCCCGCGGGATGTGTTCGCTGAGCAGACGGTGGCACGCTTGGCCCGGGCGGCCCGGGTCATCGAGGGTGAGACCGCGGGCGCCCTCGATGCGGGTGTCGGTCCCGTGGTGGCGACCCCGATCATGCAATGGCTGCAGGGCATGGATGGCCCTGTCGATGAGTTCAACCAAACCATGGTGGTGCAAGCCCCCGTCGGAGTCAGCGAGGCCGACGTGGTGGCGGTCCTGCAAGCCATCTTGGATCGACACGCGATGTTGCGGCTGCGGGTCGACGACGATGGTGCAGGTGGCTGGGCACTCACGGTTCCCGAGCCTGCGGCGGGGGATGCGCGAGACTGCCTGAGGACCGCGGACGAATTGTCCGAGGCGGCGTTGGTGTCGGCACGGTCGCGGTTGGACCCGGCGGCCGGGCTAATGCTCAGTGCGCTGTGGATTGCCCGTACCGGTCAGTTGGTGTTGATCATTCATCACCTGGCAGTTGATGGGGTGTCGTGGCGAATCCTGTTGGAAGACCTCAACATTGCCTGGGCCCAGCACCGCGCAGGGCAGCCGATCATCCTTCCGGAGGGTGGAACATCGTTTGCCCGGTGGTCGGCGCTGCTGGCCGAGTTGGCCCGTGCACCTGAGGTGGTTGCTCAAACCGACGCGTGGCGGCAAGTGACCGCGACCCCCGCCGCGTTGCCGACGGTGCAACCGGCGCTGGATACCTACGCGTCCGCCGGACGCTTGTCGGTGTCACTCGACGTCGAGACCACCAAGATGCTGTTGGGTGAGGTTCCGGCGGCCTTCCGTGCAGGAATCCAGGACATCTTGTTGATCGCGTTCGGGCTGGCGGCAGCGGAGTTCTCCCGTCCCGGTAATGCGCCGGTCGTCATCGACGTGGAGAGCCATGGCCGCGCTGAAGAGCTCTCGGTCGATGTCGACCTGTCGCGCACCGTTGGCTGGTTCACGGCGCTCTACCCGGTCGCATTGGCCGTGAATGGGCTGGACTGGGACGAAGTCATCGCCGGTGGGGCGGCGTTGGGGAGAGTGGTCAAGGACGCCAAGGAGCAGCTGCGTGCCCTACCCGACGGAGTTACCTATGGTCTGCTTCGCCATCTGAACCCGGACGTCGATCTGAACGGGTCAGATCCGGTGCTCGGGTTCAATTACCTGGGCCGGTTGGGCGCGTCGGCCGGCGAAACCTCAGACGATAGGTGGCGGATCGATCCCGAGGGATTGGCATCGACTGGCGCAGTTGGGGCGATAACTTTGCCTTTGGCGCATACCGTGGAGCTCAACGCCGCCACCGCCGACACGGATGCCGGGCCCCAGTTACACGCGGACTGGACGTGGGCCCCGTCGGCGCTGGACGCCGCTCAGGTCGGCAGGTTGAGCAGGTTGTGGTTTGAGGCGCTGGCGGGCATTTGCGCGCATGTGCGCGCTGGCGGCGGCGGACTGACACCGTCCGACATCGCGCCTGCTCGGCTGAACCAACCCGAGCTCGACGAGCTGTGCCAGCGCTATGCGGTCGCCGACGTTTTGCCGTTGACTCCGCTGCAGCAGGGGTTGCTCTTCCACGCCAGTGCTGCGCAGCGTGACGGCGACGATGTGTATGCGGTGCAACTGGATATCACCGTCACCGGACCGCTGGAGCCGCTGCGACTGCGGGATGCGGTGCAAACTGTGGCCGCCCGCCATCCCAACGTGGTAGCCCGCTTTTTCGCCCGGTCCGGCGAGCCGGTCCAGGTGATTTCCGCTGATCCGACGGTCCCATGGCGCTATGTCGATCTCAGCGGGGGTGCGGTCGACATCGGTGAGCAGATCCAGCGCCTATGCGCTGCGGAGCGCGCCGCCGTCTGCGACTTGGCGGATCAGCCGCCCCTCCGGGCGGCACTGATCCGCACCGCCGCAGAAAGCCACCGGTTGGTGCTGACTAATCACCACATAGTGCTCGACGGTTGGTCGATACCGATTCTGCTGCACGAAATCATCGCCATTTACTACGGCCAGCGGCTGCCAGAGCCCACGCCGTACCGCAGATTCATCACTTGGCTGGCCGAGCGAGACTTGCAGGCCGCGCGCGCGGCGTGGACTCAGGCGTTGACCGGTTTTGACACCCCAACACTGGTGGCTCCCCCGGACCGGTTGGGGGTGGGGCCGCGTTCACTCGCAGAGTTCCGAGTGCCGGAACAAACTACGAAAGCCCTTGGCGAGCTGGCCCGTTCACACCACACCACCCTCAGCACCGTGCTGCAGGCTGCGTGGGCCCTGCTGTTGAGCTCCGTGACAGGCAATCAGGATGTCGCGTTGGGCGCCGTGGTTTCCGGGCGGCCCGCGGAGTTGGCAGGCGCGGAGACGATGGCGGGACTTCTGATCAATACGGTGCCGGTGCGCGCGCGTCTCACGCCGGCTACCACTACCACCGACTTGCTAGAGCAGCTGCAGAGAACGCATAACAACACCTTCGAGCATCAGCACATCGGGCTGTCGGATATTCATCGCCTCGCGGGCCACGAGAAGTTGTTCGACACGGTCTTCGTGTACGAGAACTACCCTATGGACAGCGCGGCGTTGTCGAGCGGCCACGACTTCGCCATCACTGAGTTCAGGGCTCGCGACTACTACCATTACCCCGTTGCGGTGCAGGCACAACCAGGCCGTGAGCTGGGGCTTCACGTTCAATTCCGCACTGACATCTTCGACTTGGCCAGCATCGAGGCGATGATCGAGCGGTTGCAGGGGATATTGCGGGCGATGATCGCCGATCCGGCACGGCGCCTCTCGTCGATTGACCTGATCCGCGCGGGTGAGCGTTACCGCCGCGACCACGCTCAGCCGATGTCTACCGGTACATCGACGCAGGAACACTCCGAGGCCCTAGCAAACGACTCGCTGCCGACCAACCCGGTTGAGCGGGTTCTGTCCGACCTTTTCGCGGAAGTGCTGGGTGTGGATCGCGTGGGCATCGACGAGTCATTCTTCGACATAGGTGGAGATTCCCTTACCGCGATGCGCCTGATCGCCAAAATCGATGCGGCCCTTGACATTCAGTTGCCGGTTACCAGCCTATTCAACGCGCCATCGGTGAGAAGCCTCGGAAAGCAGCTTGCGGATATGTCCGGCACACCGGAATAGATGGTCACCCGCGGACGCAGATGACTTCAGCCTTCACTTGCGCGGAACAGGTAGTACCAGGCGGGTGAAACGCCGAACTTCTGCAACTCCGGGTTGCTGTATTTCGGTTCAACGGTGTGCAAGTGGTAGCCGTGTTGGGCGAGTATCGGTGTGTAATCAAAACCGTTGACAAGATGGATGGTTTCTTCGCCCGCGCTGTCGTTGGGAACGATGAATAGGTACTCGATTTCGAGCTCTGCACACCGCCTGATCCAGTACTCGATGGCTTCGATGGCACACTCGGAAAAGCTGTGGATATTGATCGCCAACTTGATGGTCCCTGGCGTCAGATATTCCTCCTGCTCATCGAAGGGGACGACGCATGCGCGTTCCGCGCCCTTCTTGGACAGGTAATAGGAGGAGATGAACGTCGACTCGGGGACGGCGTCGATGCAGTAGTACGTGTCTATGTTGCTCAAGGCGGTAAGTGCCCTGTAGGCGAGACGGCCATAGCCGGCGCCGATGTCGAGCACCTTCAAACCGGAGAGGCTTGAAATCTTCAACGTCCGCTCGAGCCACAACAACTCGTTGACCGAGTCCAACAGGTCACGGCTGACGATCCGCTTGTTTCCGTCGTTGTCGAAATCGCCCGTGGGATAGGTGAAGACGCCGAAGTCGCCGTCTTCGGTGAACAGATCAAGCAACCCCAACCAGTCAAGGGTCTTGAGATAGAAGTACGTCAGGAGGTACTTCTGCGGTGTGTTGTTGGCCTGGTTCTGGAAGACATAGCAATTGTCGCCGCGGAAGTACAGTAGATCCTCTTGCCTGACGAACCCGGGACGCCAGACAGTTGATGTGCCGATGAAGTGTTGCATCGCGGCGTAGCGGCGACGCAGCGACTGCAACTCCGAGCTGCGCTCATCGAGTGCGGCCGCGTCGCCAGGTGTCGTGCCTTGTCCTGAGTGGCCTCTGTTGCTTTGGAGCCACGCGCGCACCCACTCCCCAGCCGCTTCTCTCGGCTGCCGCGACCAATACGAGATCAACCATTTAGCCGCTTTCACACGCTCACCGATTGTGATGTTCTCGCTCACCCTGGCCCCCTAGCCATCGATCTGTGAATTGGCAACGATGCGTCGAGCATGCGTTACATCGCCTTGAGGGTCTCCAAAGCTCTTCACCGCTGCACAGTTGCGAGCGGTGCCCCCGAGCCCCCTTCGAAGCAGGTTACTGAAACTGACGCGGGACGGAAAGCAAATCTGAACCATCGGCCGACCGCCAAGGTTTGCTGGAGTCCGTAATTGTGATTCTCAGACTGTCGATGAGGTGACTTCACCAAACACAGGGCACCAGGCGGTAGCGGACTTTCTGTGTGTAGTCGAGGTACCCATCAAGTTCCTGCTGCAGCAATTTCTCCTCGTCTTGGATCCGAAAACCGAGTGATATCCCCGCGAGGACGACGGCCAGGAGTCCCCAGTAAGAACCGAGCGCGAGGGGTGTACCAACCAACATGATCATGCTGCCGGTGTACATCGGGTGCCGCACCATCCCGTACAGACCGGTAGAGACGATCTTCTGGTCTCCCTCCACTTGGACGTTCGCTGCCGCGTAGCTGTTCTGCACCACGACCACTGTCACCAGAATCAGTCCACCGGCTACGAGGATGTTGCCGACCAAACAGAGCGCGGTTGGTACATGGGACCAACCGAAGCGATGGTCAAAGCCGCTGACCAGGAACGCTGCCGGCACAGACAACAACCAGCCGACGATGAGGACCCTTTGAACTACTCGGGTCTCTGCGGTCGCCCCACGCATACGACGCTCGAACGCATCGGGGTTGGTCCTCAACAAGTAGATGCTCGGAATCCATCCCGCGAGGTTGAATACCGTTAGGAAGACCCACGCTTGCCAGTAGTCGAACGTGCCTGCTGCCAGAAAGAGGAGCAATCCGAGCGCCACGGATTCAGCAAACTTAACCGCCAACCTTCTGGAAGTGAGTTTCACAGGCCCTCCTCGACTTGCGAACGTTACCGTACGCTACAGCGAACTTCGAAGCCGACCGAGGCAGCTGCCTGTGGAGTGCACTCGGCCGGTGGATGGGCCACCGGCCGGCGGCAGGCGGAGCGGTTGGTTAGGGCGGATGGGTGCGGTCTTCGCAAGCGCATCGTCTGCGCAGGCTACCGGCGCGAAACCAAGATCGATTTTCGATGAAATCCGTCCGTCCGGACGTCTCTCAAAGGCCTAACGAGAGGTCTTTCGGGCAGCCGTCGACGCCCGCACACGAAAGTTTGCCAGCTTTATCACGCCGGGTATGTGAAGATGCTTTGCGTGACGGAAGCACCAATTTTTGGGGGCGGCGTGACCTCGACAGACGCCGAGACGGTCGACCCCGATGGAAAGCCGCAGAGGCGCGGGCCCGCGAAGCCAGAATTTCGCCACGATGTCGAGGGCTTGCGTGCGGTCGCGGTGCTGGCCGTTGTTCTCTTCCACGCTGCGATGCCCGGTGTGGGTGGCGGCTTCGTCGGCGTGGACGTATTCTTCGTCATCTCGGGCTTCCTCATCACCGGGCTGTTGTGGCGCGAGGTGAGTTCCAGCGGCAAGGTGCGGCTACGTCGTTTCTACGGAGCGCGCGCCCGGCGGCTACTACCAGCCTCGGCTGCGGTGGGTATTGCGACCGCGATTGCATCGGCCTTTTTGCTACCACCCTTGCAGGTCCAGGGCGTCATGCTCGACGGCATCGCGAGCGCGCTCTACGTCAGCAACTTTTGGTTCATCCTGCAATTGCAGAACTACTTCAACCCCAACCTCCTGACGCCTTACGAGCATTACTGGTCGTTGGGCGTGGAGGAGCAATTTTATTTTGTGTGGCCGGTTCTAATCATCGGTACGGCTTGGGTCATGCGGCGTGCGCGGCGACGCCTGAAGGGTCCCGCCACGGCATCGACGCAACCGTTTCTGGTCGTCCTCATCCTTGTCGCGGCTGCGTCGCTCGCGCTGGCGGTGACGACCACGTTCCTGCTGCCGTCGGTGGCATTTTTTTCGCTGTTCACGCGCGCATGGCAGCTTGCAGTCGGCGGATTGGTAGCGCTGACGGTCAGCCAATGGCGCCGAATACCAGGAAAGTTCGCCGCCACCGCTGGGTGGGGAGGGCTCGCCATGATTCTGCTGGCGTGCACCCTCCTGAGCAAGAACACGCCCTACCCTGGTGTCGCCGCGCTTTTACCGACGTTGGGCACGGCCTTGGTGATCGGTTCTGGCTGCTCCGCGCCCTCTCATGGATGCGGTCGCTTCCTGGCGTGGTCGCCGATGCAAGCGGTCGGCAGAGTGTCGTACTCCTGGTACCTCTGGCATTGGCCGGTGCTGCTGTTCGCTCCGCTCCTCGTGGGTCATGCTCTCGGGCTGACAGGCCGGCTGACAGCGGTGCTGGTCTCTGGTGGGCTCGCTGTGCTCACACTGCATCTGATTGAGAACCCGTTGCGCTTTGCCGCTCCCTTGCGCAAATCTCCCGCAAAAAGTCTCGCACTCGGAGGTGTCGCCACCGCGGCAGCGGTGTCGGTGTGCGTGGCCGTGATGGTGTCGGTGCCCTCGCCGGTCGGCCGCGGCTCACCAGCCACACCCATGGTCTTCACTCTGGCGTCTCCTCCCCCTGGCCACACCGGGGAAGCGTACGACGCGGCGGTGAACGAAGCGTTCGCGCGAGTTCAAGCAGGACTGGCCGCCTCCGCCGACCTGGATACGGTTCCGTCGAACCTCAATCCGCCACTCGCCGACGCGGTAAATGAGGCTCAAGGCATGCTCCGGACCGGCTGCTTGCGCTCATTCTTTCAAGCCGGACAGCCGGACTGCGCGGCCGGCGACACCGCCGCCGGGACCACGGTTGCCCTGGTCGGTGACTCGAACGCGACGATGTGGATCCCGGCGTTCGATGAGTTCGCTTCGCAGAAGGGTTGGCGGCTCGAGACCCTCAGCACGCAGGGCTGCCCACCTATGGATTTGCCCATCACCGGCCCCGTCCGTCGACTGCTGTACGCCAACTGCACGCAGTGGCGCGGCGAGATCATCGATCACTTGAGCGCCAGGCATCCAAGGCTCGTGGTATTGAGCGTCTGGCGGGGCTACGGCGGTTCTGGGCTGGGTTGGGAACCAGGTTTTACTTCATATGCTCCGGAGTGGATGGAAAGCATGACTCGCCTCGTGCGGCAGCTTCAAAGTACGGGTGCCGAGGTTCTGGTGCTTGGGCCGATCCCGAATCCGCACTCAATGGTGTCGATCTGCCTGTCCGACCATCTCGATGATGCGACGGCCTGCTCGGTTCCCCGGTCCGAGGCGGTGAACGAAGCCGGCATCGCGGCTGAATCTGCCGCCACAAGGGCTGGCGGTGGACACTATGTTGACCTCACGGATTTGTTCTGCACCGCTGACCGCTGCCCGGTCATCGTTGGCGACACCCTCGTGTACTCCGACCAGACCCACGTCACAGCTGCCTATTCGCGGTTGCTGGCACCGGTGATGGGATTGCTTGCCGACCGCGCGCTTGCGCCCAGTTGAGCGCCCGCCATGACAGCGATCGCCAAGAAGGCGACGTGGTCTCTGGACCAGGAGGTCGGCTATCTCTACCTCAGTTCGGTCGCGGATCGTCTTGGCAAGAATGCCACCTATACGGTGTGACTCCGTCGGTCCAGTCGTGAGTATGCTTTGGGACGGTTTTACTGATATCGACCAATATTGACTGGGAGAACTATGAGCGTTAATCCATTCGACGACGAAAACGGCAGCTTCTTCGTCTTGGTCAACGACGAGGAGCAACACAGTCTTTGGCCGACTTTCGCCGATGTGCCGGCGGGTTGGCGTGTGGTTTTCGGTGAAGCAGACCGTGCTGCGTGCTTGGATTACATCGAGCAGAACTGGCCTGATATCCGTCCGAAGAGTCTGCGCGACAGGCTGGCGTCGGGCGGAACGTCTGATAATTGACCCGGTCGGGCTGAAGCCGACCGACGTCAACCTGTGAACGACCAGGTTCTAGGAACGGCGGACCGGTAGGTGTAAAGCCAACGCACGACGGCAAGCGCCGTCGACCGACGGCCGGATCGGCCCTCGTTCCCGAGCGCAACTCATTCGACCGGTCTACCCACGCGGGAGCCGACATCACCTGTGTCGCAACGGTTCCGGCGGCCCGCAACCGGACTAAGCCGACACTTTGACCTCTTTGGGTTCCGCGGGCGTCAGCTTCTCGGACAGCATCGTGGCCAAATCACGAACTGTCGTCGTCATATTGGTCGACGTTATGCGGAGCCCCGTTTCAGTCTCGATACGCGTGCGCAATTCAAGGGCACCCAGCGAATCCATGCCGTACTCGGCGAGGGGACGGTCGGGGTCAACGTTGCGCCGCAGGATCAAGCTGACCTGATCGGAGATCAACCGCCGCAACAGTGCGGGCCACTCCTCAACGGGGAGCTCGTCGAGTTCGGCACGGAACTTGCTTGAGCCCGCGTTGCCTTGTCCCGTGTTGCGGAACGCCTCGGCGAACGGGCTGTGCTGCGCGAACGCGGTCAACCACGGGGTCCCCATGATGGGGGCGTAACCGGTGTAGGCGCGGTCGTGACGCAGCATCGCCTCGAACGCGTATGCGCCCTCGTCGGGTGTGATGGCAACGCCGGTACCCTCTGCCAGGGCGGTGGCCGCACCGATCTCGCCCCATGCGCCCCACGCGATCGCGGTGGCGGGCAGCCCTTGGCCGTGTCGCCAATGGGTGAACGCATCCAGCCAGCTGTTGGCTGCGGCGTACGCGCCCTGACCGGGCGAGCCCACCAGCGCCGCCGCCGACGAGAATGAGCAGAACCAGTCCAGCGGTTGACCCGTTGTCGCCGCGTGCAGATTCCACGCGCCGTATACCTTTGGCGCCCAGTCCCGTTCGACGAGTTGTTCGGTGATGTTCGTCAGGGTGGCGTCCTCGATGACCGCCGCGGCATGCAGCACACCGCGCACCGGCAGCCCGGTCGCAGTCGCTGTCGCCACCACGCGGTCTGCCGTCGCGGGCTCGGTGATATCCCCGCACTCCACCACGACGTCGGCGCCGATCGAACGGATGAGCTCGATGGTTTCCAGCGTCTTGCGGTTGGGTTGCGAACGCGATGTGAGCACGATTCGCCCGCAGCCGCCGGCGGCCATCTTCTCGGCCAGGAACAAGCCGAGACCGCCAAGGCCGCCGGTGATGATGTAGGAGCCGTCACTGCGGAAGACTCGAGCCTGCTCCGGCGGCAACACCACGTTGCTGCTTCCGGCCCGCGGAATGTCGAGGATGAGCTTGCCGGTGTGCTGCGCAGCACTCATCACCCGGATTGCGGTGGCGGCGTCGGCCAGCGGGTAGTGCGTGCTCTCCGGGATCGGAAGCACGCCGTCGACGGTGAGCTTGTACACCGTGTTCAACAGGTCCCGCAGTCGGTCAGGGTGGCTGAACGACAGCAGCGCAAGGTCGAGGGCGTGGAACGTGAGGTTGCGCCGGAAGGGGAACAAGCCCAGCTTGGTGTCGCCGTAGATGTCGCGCTTGCCGATCTCCACGAACCGTCCACCGAATGCCAGCAATTCGACGCCCGCACGTTGGGCGGCACCGATGACCGAATTGAGCACGATGTCGACCCCATAGCCCTCGGTGTCGCTGCGAATCTGGTCGGCGAACTCGGTGCTCCGGGAGTCATAAACATGTTCAATACCCATGTCGCGCAACAGTCGCCGCCGCTGCTCACTGCCTGCTGTGGCGAAGATCTCGGCACCGGCCGCGCGGGCGATCGCGATCGCGGCCTGGCCCACCCCGCCAGTTGCGGAGTGGATCAGCACCTTGTCTCCGCTCCTGATGCGGGCCAGATCGTGCAGGCCGTACCAGGCGGTGGCCGTCGCCGTGGTCACCGCTGCGGCGTCAGCGTCGCTCAGCCCGGTGGGCAGAGTGACCGCGAGGTTGGCGTCGCAGGTGATGAATGTCGCCCAGCAGCCGTTGGGGGAGAGGCCGGCAACGTGATCGCCGACCTTGTGAGTCGTGACGTCGGGTCCTACGGCGGTCACCACGCCGGCGAAGTCGGTTCCCGGCTCTGGCAGCCGACCCTCGAACGAGGGGTAGCGGCCGAATGCCACCAGCACATCCGCGAAGTTGATACTCGACGCGGTGACTGCGACTTCGATCTCCCCTGGCCCGGGCGAAACCCGCTGGAAAGCAACGAGTTCGGCGGACTCGAGGTCCCCTGGAGTACGGATCTTCAACCGCATCCCGTCTTGCTCATGGTTGACGACCGAGGTCTTTCGGTCCTCCGGGCGTAACGGAGCGGGGTACAAACGTGCCACGTACCACTGACCGTTCCGCCAAGCGGTTTCGTCTTCCTCGATCTCGGAGAGCAATTGCTGCGCCAGTTGCTCCGGCTTGATGCCGGCGTCCACGTCGATCTGAGTGGCTCGCAGGTGCGGATGCTCTGTGCCGATAACTCGCACGAGCCCACGAAGCCCGCCAAGTTCGAGGTTGGGCCGGTCCCCGGTCCCCACAGTCTGGGCGTCCCGAGTCACGACGTACAGACGCGGCGGCTCGCCGGACACATCCGGCAGTTCGCGGGTGATGCGGACGAGATGCTCCACATACTCGCGACCCAAGCGTGGAAGCTCATTCTCGGTCTCGCCGTTCTTGGGACCCGTGAAAACCACTACGCCCGTAAACGATCCGCCGCGCAGTTGCGTTCTGAGCTCTTCAGCGCTCGAGGTGTGGTCCGCGTTTCGCGGCCAACACATGGCAGTGCATTGCGCGCCATGCGTCTTCAGGACATCGGCCAAATTCGTAGCAATTTGGTCTGTGTTCGTTGTGCTGATCAGTAGCCAATTTCCAGCCTCGGCATACTCGACCTCGGGCAACGCTCGGGGTTGCCATTCGATAGTCAGCAACCGGTCGGCCAGTATCCGTGCCTTGTTGCCCTTTTCGTCCGCGCCGGTGCCCAATTGCAGGCCCTCGACCGAAAGCATGATGGTGCCGTGCTCATCGAGCACGTCGATATCGGCCTCCACTCCCGAGATATCGACCTTCGTCACGCGCGTCAAGCAGTAATGCGCGTCGCGCGCAGCGGTGTACGAGCGGAGTCGACGGATACCGAGCGGGAGCCCGAGCATGCCCTCACCCAACGCCTGGACGTCGGGGTGAGCTTCGACGGATTGGAAACAAGCATCTAGCAGCGCCGGGTGCACGCCGTAAGCGCCTTGCTGCGATCGGATCTGGCGGGGAAGCGCAACCTCGGCGAGCATGGTCGCGGACTCGCCGGTGTGTACGGCGCCGAGACCGGCGAACGCCGGACCGTACTGGACGCCCCGCTGGTCCATGCGTGCGCGCACCGCGTCTCCATCTTCGCGGTTCGGATGCGCCGCGAGCAGCGCAGACGCGTCGTGCGCCGGAGGCTGCTCCAGCTCGGCGGCCTGAAGGATTGCGGTAGCTTGTCGCGTCTGCTCGCCACCTTGATTGGTTTCCACGGAGAACTCGAAATTGCCCGGCGACGACAGCGACGCCGAGGCGCCGACGGTGGTCTGCTCGTCGAGAAGCAGTGCCTGTTCGAAGCGGATGTCGCGGACCTCGGACGCCTCGCCCAGGACGGCTTGCGCGGCCGCCAGCGCCATCTCGCAGTAGGCAGCTCCGGGGAGCACGGCCACGTTGCGGATCTGGTGATCGCCCAGCCAGGGATGGACCGTGGTGCCGACCTCGCCCTGCCAGACGTGGCGCTCGGGCTCCTCTTGCAGGCGCACATGGGAACCCAACAATGGGTGAACTGAGATGGTGCGCGCACCGTGCGTCGGGGAGTTGCCCTGACCCTCGTTGTTCAGACGGAGTTGGCGGTGTGTCCACGTCGGCAGGGGCGCGTCGATCAACCGCCCATGCGGGTAGAGCACGGAGAAGTCGACCGCGGCGCCTGCGGCATGCAGGTCTGTCAAAAAGCCGCGCAGTCCGTGCGGCAGCTCTTGTTCGCGACGCATGCTCGCCAGAGCGGCCATCGGCACGTCGAGGCTGCGGGCATTCTGCTCCAGCGGATGTGTGAGCAGGGGGTGGGGCGCCAATTCGGCGAAGACCCGATAGCCGTCCTCCATAGCGGCCTGCACCGCGGCGGCGAACCGTACCGTGCGCCGCAGATTGTTCACCCAGTAGCGGGCATCGCACATCGGCACGTCGCGCGGGTCGAACAAACTCGTCGAATAGAACGGGATTTCCGGTGTGCGGGGGGACAATTCGCCCAGCGCCTCGGACAAGTCGCCGAGTATGGGTTCGACCTGGGGAGTATGCGAAGCCAGGTCGATCTTGACTTCGCGGGCCATCACGTCGCGCTGCTCCCACTCGGCGAGCAGTTCGCGCACACGCTCAGGGGCCCCGCCGATCACAGTCGATTCTGGAGAGGCGACCACCGCGATCACGACGTCGTCGATCCCTCGGGCGGTCAGTTCCGAAAGTACTTGCTGCGCAGGCAGTACCACCGACCCCATCGCCCCAGAACCGGCGATGCGGGCCATCAGCCGCGAACGCCGGCAAATCACCCGAACGCCATCTTCGAGCGACAGCGCACCGGCGACCACCGCCGCGGCAGTCTCACCCAGGGAGTGCCCGATCACCGCGCCCGGGCGAACACCGTAGGACTTCATGGTTTCTGCAAACGCGACCTGCATCGCGAACAACATCGGCTGCACGAGGTCGACGCCGGACACCATTTCAGGGGCTGTCATCGCCTCGGTCACCGAGAAGCCGGACTCCTGCGCAATCAGCGGCTCGGCGGCGGCGATGGTGGCGGCGAACACCGGCTCGTTGGCCAGTAGATCGGCACCCATTCCCGCCCATTGCGACCCGTGGCCTGAGAACACCCACACCGGACCCCGGTCATCGCGTCCGACTGCCGGCTCATACGGCGTATCGCCGTCGGCTACCTCTCGCAGAGCCTCGATCAGCTCCGGTCGGCTGGTCGCGACGACGCCGGTGCGCACCGGGCGGTGTGCACGCCTGCGAGCCAGCGTGTAGCCCAGGTCGGTCAGAGCCACGTCTTCATGCGTCTGCACCCAGTCGGCCAGCCGCGCGGCGGTTCGGCGCAGTTCGTCGGCTGAGGTGGATGAGATCGTGAACAGTTGGGGCTGCGTCGTTGCCGCGTCAACGCTTCCGTTGCGTTGGGGATCGACCGCGGGAGTGCCGGGAGCCTGCTCCACGATGGCGTGGGCATTGGTTCCCGAGAACCCGTAAGCCGAAACGGCGGCCCGCCGGGGTGCCTCACCGTTTATCGGCCAGGCCGTATTCTCTTTGGGCACAAAGAGATTGCTCTTGGCGCTGGCGAGTTCATCGGGCAGCTGGGTGAAGTGCAGGTTCTGGGGCACCACTCCGTGCTGGACGGCCAGGACAGCCTTCACCAAACCCAGAGTTCCCGAGGCCGATTGGGTATGACCGAAGTTCGTCTTCGACGCTGCGAGCGCACACGGCCCTTCGACACCGTAAACCTCTGACAGGCTTCCGAATTCGATGGGATCGCCGGTCGGGGTTCCGGTGCCGTGTGCCTCGACCATACCGACGGTGGTCGGGTCCACACCGGCCGCGGCCAGTGCGGCCTGGTAGGCCTTGACCTGCAAGGGTTGCGACGGTGTGGTGATGTTCACCGTACGACCGTCGTTGTTCAAAGCCGTGCCGCGTACGACTGCCAGGATTCGGTCACCATCGCGCAGCGCGTCGGGCAAGCGCTTGAGAAGCACCATGACGGCGCCCTCGCCTGATGCGAACCCGTCCGCCTCTACGTCGAACGCATGGCAGTGGCCGGTTGGGGAGAGCATGCCGCCGGCCGATCCCGCGGACGACTTACGCGGATCGAGCAACAGCGTGGCACCGCCTGCGAGGGCGACGTCGCATTCGCCGTCATGCAGACTGCGACATGCCATATGCACAGTGACGAGGCCAGACGAACAGGCGGTGTCCACCGTTATGGCCGGACCGTGCAGATCCATGGCGTACGCGATTCGACCCGACGCCATGCTGTAGTTGTTGCCCAGGAATCCGTACGGGCCCTCCAGGGCATGGGCATCCGCCGCGAGCAGTATGTAGTCGCCGTGCGTCAGACCCACGTACACGCCGGTCTGCGAACCCGCCAACTGCGTGGGACTGTAACCGGCGTGTTCCACTGCCTCCCAGGAAGTTTCCAGCAAGAGACGATGCTGAGGGTCGACTGCGGTGGCTTCCCGTTCGCTGATGCCGAAGAAGTCGGCGTCAAAACCGCCGTACTCGTCGAGGAACGCGCCCCATTTCGAGACGGACCGACCGGGTACGCCCGGCTCGGGATCGTAGTACTCCTCGGCGTCCCAGCGGTCGGGCGGAATCTCGATGATCAGGTCGTCGCCCCGAAGCAAGGCCTCCCACAGCTGTTCCGGAGAGTCGATACCCCCCGGAAGCCGGCACGCCATGCCGATGACGGCAATAGGGGTGACTGGCGTGGTGCCCGTTGTGGACGGAGTCGCAGCTGTCGTAGAGCCCGACTGTGAATCATCCACAGACTTGAATGACGTCATTTCCCCTCCGCGTAGAAATGGTTGCTGTGGCCTCGGCCGCCGCACGGCCCCATCTGTGCACTCTTGAGGTCAGCGGGACACCGACGGCGGCGCCGTCATGTGCTTCCTCGGTGGCAGTGGTTTGCCTCGGCAGGCGGTCACAATCGATAACGCTAGGTTCACACAGGGTGTGTTGTCTCGAAATCGGAACAATCGATACCGAAAGCGGCACAAGCGAGCACCGGAAAAACCATTAGCCGTGCTTCATAGCGCGCGTTCAGTTTTCTTCGCGTCGGATCCGGCCCCTTCCAGCGACCTGGTGGACGTTGCTAGCGGCGGTCAGGTCGCCATGCCGACCGGGGTGGACAAATCGAACCCTGCCCCTGGGCCCTCGCGCGGATCGCTATCATCTTTGCCGGTATTGAACGTCTGTTGTTGAACGGAAGCACATGACTGCACACGTCGAACAGTTGGAGTTCCAGGCAGAAGCGCGCCAACTTCTGGAGTTGCTGATCCACTCGGTGTACTCCAACAAGGATTCCTTCCTGCGGGAGTTGATCTCGAATGCCTCGGATGCGCTGGACAAGATGCGTCTGGAGACCTTGCGCAACAAGGACCTCGACGTCGACGCATCCGATCTCCACATCGAGATCGATGTGGACAAGGACGCCCGCACCCTGACCGTCCGCGACAACGGCATCGGTATGACCCACGACGAGGTTGTCGACCTCATCGGCACACTCGCCAAGTCCGGTACCGCTCAACTGCGGCAGCAATTGAGAGAAGCCAAGAACGCCGCTGCCTCTGAGGAACTGATCGGTCAGTTCGGTATCGGTTTCTACTCGACGTTCATGGTGGCTGACGAGGTCGAGCTGCTCACCAGGAAGGCCGGCGAAGGTCAGGGCACCCGATGGGTTTCGACTGGTGAGGCCACCTACACCATCGAAACAGTCGAGGATGCCCCGCAAGGCACGTCAGTCACGCTGCATCTCAAGCCAGAAGACGTCGAGGATCAGCTGCACGACTACACCTCCGAGTTCAAGATCAAGGAGCTCGTCAAGAAGTACTCCGACTTCATCTCTTGGCCCATCCGGATGCAGGTCGAGCGGCGCACTCCCCCTGCCGAGGACGGCGGCAAGGAAACCGTCACCATCGAGAATCAAACCCTCAACTCGATGAAGGCGCTCTGGGCCAAGTCCAAGGACGAGGTGTCCGACGAGGAGTACAAGGAGTTCTACAAGCACATCGCGCACGCCTGGGACGAACCGCTCGAGGTGATCGCGATGAAGGCCGAGGGCACCTTCGAGTACCAGGCACTTCTCTTCATCCCGTCGCAGGCCCCATTTGATCTGTTCTCGCGAGACGCCAAGGTCGGGATACAGCTGTATGTCAGGCGTGTGTTCATCATGGGTGACTGCGACGAACTGATGCCCCGCTACCTGCGATTCGTCAAGGGTGTCGTGGACGCACAGGACATGTCCCTCAACGTTTCTCGCGAGATCTTGCAGCAGGATCGACAGGTCACCGCGATCCGGCGCCGGCTGACCAAGAAAGTCTTGTCGACGATCCAGGATCTGCAGTCTCAGCGTCCGGAGGATTACCGCACATTCTGGACACAGTTCGGCTCAGCCCTCAAGGAGGGCTTGATGTCCGACTTCGACAACAGGGACACACTCCTGCGTATCTCGTCGTTCGCCTCGACTCACAGTGACGAGGAGCCGACCACTCTCGCCGAGTATGTCGAACGCATGAAGGAGGGTCAGGAGCAGATCTTCTATGCCACCGGACAGTCACGCGAGCAACTTCTGAAGTCGCCTCATCTCGAGGCCTTCCGAGCCAAGGGCTACGAGGTGCTGCTGCTCACCGATCCGGTTGACGAAATCTGGGTGGGATCGGTGCCCGAGTTCGACGGCAAACCGCTCCAGTCGGTGGCACGGGGTGAAGTCGACCTCGAATCGGAGGAGGAGAAAAGCGAGGCCGAGCGCGAGGAGCAGCAGAAGGAATTCGCCGATCTGCTGACCTGGTTGAAGGAAACCCTCAGTGACCATGTCGCAGAAGTGCGGTTGTCCAAGCGCCTGACCGAGTCGCCGGCCTGCTTGATAACACCCACCTTCGGCATCACACCCGCGCTGGCGCGCATGTACCGGGCATCTGGACAGACTGTGCCGGTCACCAAACGGATCCTCGAACTCAATCCACGACATCCGCTCGTCAACGGCCTACAGCAGGCGCACAAGAACGGTGCTGACGAGTCGGCGCTAGCGGAGACAGCCGAATTGCTCTACGGCACGGCCCTTCTCGCGGAAGGCGACATCCCCGACGATCCGGCGAAGTTCGCGGCACTGCTCGCGGAACGACTGGCTCGCACTGTGTAGGTGCGTCGCAGTACCGTCCCAAACGACGCGGTTGCGTTTGGTCAGAATGGCCGAATGGAACGCCATGTTCGGCAAACGCGATCATTACCGGTTCCAGTGGCATCTACGAGTCTTTCAGGGGCAAAACGGCTGGTCGTCAGCCCTGTCGATGCCGCGCTGTTCACGGTGATCGGTTGGTCGGCAACCGAATCTCTCACTTTCGGCCTGCGTCGGCGACGGCGACGGTAACCTCTGGCTGGTGACGGGGACCTCCCTTTTGACGGTGCTGCGCGAGCGCGCCAGCCTGCAGCCAAACGACCGGGCACTCACGTTCATCGACTACGAGCAGAACTGGGATGGTGCAGCCGAAACGCTGACCTGGTCGCAGCTGTACCGGCGGACGACAAACGTTGCGCGGGAGCTTGTCCGTCACGGGTCGACCGGCGACCGCGCGGTGATACTGGCACCGCAGGGCCTCGACTACATCGTCGCGTTCTACGGCGCGTTGCAGGCGGGCCGGATTGCAGTTCCGCTCTCCGTTCCACTGGGCGGCGTCAGCGATGAGCGCGTCGATTCGGTCTTGCGGGACGCGTCGCCGACAGTCGTTCTCACCTCATCCCGTGTCGCCGCCCCCGTGAGTGATTACGTGAAGGCCCACTCGGATACATCTAAACCCGCAGTCATCGCTGTCGATTCGCTCGACCTCGACGCGTCGACGGGATCCGAAGCCGGGTGCGAGGACGGCCACGACATCGCTTACCTGCAATACACATCCGGGTCGACCCGTACGCCGGCCGGCGTCATGATGTCGCACCGGAACGTTCTGGCGAATTTCGGTCAGGTGTCGGCCGACTATTTCGCCGACTCGGGTGGTGTTCCCCCGCCGGGGACCACCCTTGTTTCGTGGCTGCCGTTCTATCACGACATGGGTCTGTACCTAGGCGTCTGCGGGCCGGTTCTGACGGGGCTTCACGCCGTGCTCACCAGCCCGGTGGCGTTCTTGCAGCGGCCGGCCAGGTGGATGCGGATGCTGGCAAACAACAGCAAGGCATATTCGGCCGCACCCAACTTCGCGTTCGAGATCGCCGCGAAGAAGACGTCCGACGATGACATGGCGGGCCTCGATCTTTCGGACGTGCTCGTCATCGCGACCGGTAGCGAACGGGTGCACCCGGCGACGCTTGAGCGCTTCACCACTCGGTTCGCCCGCTGCAACCTCCGCTCGGCCGTGATAAGACCGTCGTACGGCATGGCGGAGGCGACGGTGTATGTGGCGACTGACAGGCCAGGTCAAGAACCGAAGGTTGTTCGTTTCGACTCCGACAAGCTGACTGCTGGCAAGGCGGAGCGGTGTCAGAACGGGGGCGGCACACCGTTGGTCGGTTACGGTGTGCCGCACTCGCCGACGGTTCGGATCGTGGATCCCGACACGATGACCGAATGCCCGGCGGGGGTAACGGGCGAGATCTGGGTGTACGGGGACAATGTGGCGCTGGGTTACTGGCAGAAGCCGGAGGAGACCGAGACCACGTTCGGGGGCAGGCTTGTCGCTCCGTCGGAGGGTACGCCGGAGGGGCCGTGGTTGCGGACGGGGGATCAGGGCTTTTTGTTCGATGACGAGCTGTTTGTCATCGGCCGCATCAAGGATCTGTTGATCGTGTACGGGCGTAATCATTCGCCTGATGACATCGAGGCCACGGTGCAGGAGATCACGCGGGGGCGGTGCGCGGCGATCGCGGTGCCGGACCGTTCGGTCGAGAAGCTGGTCGTCATCATCGAGGCCAGGAAGCGTGGCTCCGCTCAGGAGGCTGCCGAAACTCTGGCTGAGGTCAGGCGCGAAGTCACTTCGGCGATATCCAACGCACACGGCCTCAGTGTGGCGGATCTTGTTCTGGTGTCGCCGGGTTCGATCCCGATCACCACGAGCGGCAAGGTCCGGCGCGCGACCTGCGTCGACCAGTATCGGCAGGGTCAGTTCGCCCGCATAGACGCATGACGCATAGGAAACTTGTCGATTGAAGGGGAGGAAATGGAAACACTGAGCGAGCGCGGTGCATCGCCCGAGTCGATTCAGCACCACTACGACGTGAGTAACAGGTTTTACTCACTGTGGCTCGACGAGTCGATGACTTATTCGTGCGCACTGTGGGACGGCCAGGGTGATGATCTGGCGGAGGCACAGAGACGGAAGATCGATTACCTCGTGACCGAGGCCGGGGCGGCGGGGCGCAGCCGCGTCCTGGACATCGGGTGCGGGTGGGGTTCGGTCATGCAACGAATGGTCGCCGAACACGGCGTTCGGCAAGTCACCGGCTTGACGTTGAGCGAGGCGCAGGCCAAACACGTCGAGGGGTTGGGCGATTCCCGATTTCAAGTGCTCATTCAAGACTGGGCAGATTTCGTGCCCGAGGAACGCTATGACGCCGCAGTTTCGATAGGCGCGATGGAGCATTTCGTCAAATTCGGGAGGAAGAGGTCAGACAGAGTCGAGGCATATCGGCGATTCTTCGAGAAGTGCCACGAATGCCTCAATCCCGGCGCGGGACTTGCTCTGCAGACAATCGGAAAAGGTAACGTCGCAATGGACCAGCAAGGGCTGGAAGATTGCCTATTCATAGCCGAGCATATATTCCCGGAGTCGGATCCGCCGAGGCTGGCAGAGATAGCACACGCCGCCGAAAAGCTCTTCGAGATCAGGACGGTGCAGAACCATCGGGAACACTACGCTTTGACCTGCTCAGCATGGCTCCAGAGGCTACGAAGCAATTGGACGGAGGCGGTGGACATCGTCGGTGCGGAAAAGGTGTCGGTCTACGAGAGATATCTCGAGGCATCGATCAGGCAGTTCCGTCTCGAACATGCAAATCTCTACCGAATTTCCCTCCGGAGGGTGTGAATCCGCGTGAATGATGCTTCCCCCGCTGCCATGATCCGTGAACGCGCCGGTTTCCAGCCCAACGAGACAGCGTTCACGTTCATCGACTATGACCAGGACTGGAACGGTGTCCCCGAAAGCCTGACCTGGTCTCAGCTGTATCGGCGAACGACTAACGTCGCCAATGCGCTCGAACGCTGCGCGTCGCCCGGCGATCGGGCGGTGATCTCGGCGCCACAGGGGCTGGACTACATCGTCGCCTTCTACGGCGCACTGCAAGCCGGACTCATCGCCGTTCCGCTCTCCGTTCCGATGGGCGGCGTCACCGATGAGCGCGTCGATTCGGTGCTGCACGACTCCTCGCCCACAGTCGTTCTCACGACGTCTGCAGTCGTGGACGGCGTCACGCAAGCCGTCCAGTCGCAAGGTGGCGACGGGGCTCCCGTGGTCGTCGCGGTTGATTCGCTGGAACTCGATGCGCCGGCGGGTGCCGACGCTGGGTTCGGGACTGGTCCCGACATTGCGTTTCTGCAGTACACTTCGGGCTCCACCCGCACGCCGGCAGGCGTCATGGTGTCGAACAAGAACCTTCTGGTGAATTACCGGCAGCTGATGTCGGACTTGTTCGCCGACGATGGAAACGTGCCTCCGCCCGACACGACGATCGTGTCGTGGCTGCCGTTTTATCACGACATGGGATTGATGGTGGGGGTCTTCGTTCCCGTCTTGGCCGGCCTCCACGCTGTGCTCATGAGTCCGGTGGCGTTCTTGCAGCGGCCGGCCCGGTGGATGCAACTGCTGGCAAGCAACAAGCACGCATTCTCGTCGGCGCCCAACTTTGCGTTCGAGATCGCCGCGAAGAAGACGTCCGACGAGGACATGGCCGGACTCGACCTCGGTCAGGTGCGTGGAATAGGCAGCGGTAGCGAGCGCATCAATCCCGCCACGATCGAGCGCTTCACCAAGCGATTCGCTCACCACAATCTCGGCGAGACCGTGTTACGTCCCGGATATGGGTTGGCGGAAGCGACGGTGTATGTGGCGACCGGCCGGCCGAACCAGGTGCCGAAAGTTGTTCGTTTCGACTCCGACAAGCTGACTGCTGGCAAGGCGGAGCGGTGCGAGAACAGGGGCGGCACACCGTTGGTCAGTTACGGTGTGCCGCACTCGCCGACGGTTCGGATCGTGGATCCCGACACGATGACCGAATGCCCGGCGGGGGTAACGGGCGAGATCTGGGTGTACGGGGACAATGTGGCGCTGGGTTACTGGCAGAAGCCGGAGGAGACCGAGACCACGTTCGGGGGCAGGCTTGTCGCTCCGTCGGAGGGTACGCCGGAGGGGCCGTGGTTGCGGACGGGGGATCAGGGCTTTTTGTTCGATGACGAGCTGTTTGTCATCGGCCGCATCAAGGATCTGTTGATCGTGTACGGGCGTAATCATTCGCCTGATGACATCGAGGCCACGGTGCAGGAGATCACGCGGGGGCGGTGCGCGGCGATCGCGGTGCCGGACCGTTCGGTCGAGAAGCTGGTCGTCATCATCGAGGCCAGGAAGCGTGGCTCCGCTCAGGAGGCTGCCGAAACTCTGGCTGAGGTCAAGCGGGAAGTCACTTCGGCGATATCCAACGCACACGGCCTCAACGTCGCGGATCTTGTTCTGGTGTCGCCGGGTTCGATCCCGATCACCACGAGCGGCAAGGTCCGGCGCGCGACCTGCGTCGACCAGTATCAGCAGCGTCAGTTTGCCCGCATAGACGCCTAATGGGAGGCGAACAGCGTGTCCTTGACGGGGATCTTGGTTCTCGAGCGGGACGCTGATCACTGAGCCGCCA
>NZ_LZJE01000122.1:0-1764 GCF_001666865.1 Mycobacterium sp. E136 | reverse complement strand
CCAGGTCGCCGAGCCGTACATCCCGCTACGGGCCGTGCGGCACCTCGAGAAGGGCCGCGTCGTGATCTTCGGGGCAGGCATGGGCCTGCCGTACTTCTCCACCGACACCACCGCCGCGCAGCGCGCGCTCGAGATCGGCGCCGAGGTGGTGCTGATGGCCAAGGCCGTCGACGGGGTGTTCACCGCCGACCCGCGCCAGGATCCCGACGCCGAACTGCTCACCGCCATCAGCCACCGCGAGGTGATCGACCGCGGACTGAAGGTCGCCGACGCGACCGCGTTCAGCCTCTGCATGGACAACGGCATGCCGATCCTGGTGTTCAACCTGCTCACGGACGGCAATATCGCGCGGGCGGTCGCGGGTGAGAAGATCGGAACACTGGTCACCACCTGACACACCGGCGCGAGCGACAGCGAGGATGCGCACGCGCGAGCAGTGACCGACGCGCACAGACGAAGGAGAAGGACGTGATCGACGAAACCCTCTTCGATGCCGAGGAGAAGATGGAGAAGGCGGTGTCGGTCGCACGCGATGACCTGTCCTCCATCCGCACCGGTCGCGCCAATCCGGCGATGTTCGCGCGCGTCAACGTCGAGTACTACGGGTCACCGACGCCGATCACGCAGCTGTCGAGCATCAATGTGCCCGAGGCCAGGCTGGTGGTGATCAAGCCGTACGAGGCCAACCAGTTGCGCAACATCGAGGACGCCATCCGCAACTCCGACCTCGGCGTGAACCCCACCAACGACGGCAACGTCATCCGCGTGGCCATCCCGCAGCTCACCGAAGAGCGTCGCCGTGATCTGGTCAAGCAGGCCAAGGCCAAGGGCGAGGACGCCAAGGTCGCGGTGCGCAACATCCGCCGCAAGGCGATGGAGGAGTTGCACCGCATCAAGAAGGACGGCGAGGCCGGCGAGGACGAGGTGGCCCGCGCGGAGAAGGACCTCGACAAGTCCACCGCCACTTACACCCACCAGATCGACGAACTCGTCAAGCACAAAGAAGGCGAGCTGCTGGAGGTCTAGTGACCGAACAGCACAAGGGTCCCGTGGCAGAGACGCCGGTCGACGAACCGCCCAAGAAGAAGTCGCGGGCGGGCCGTGACCTGCCCGCCGCGATCGCGGTCGGCGTCGTGCTCGGCGCGGTGGCCATCGGCACGCTCCTCTTCTGGCCGATCGGCTGGCTGCCGGTGCTGGCGGTGTTCATCCCCATCGCCACCCACGAGGTGATCCGTCGACTGCGCGAGGCCGGATACGACCTCCCCGTCGTTCCGTTGCTGCTGGGCGGGCAGGCGATGATCTGGCTGAGCTGGCCGTTCGGCCCGGCCGGGGTGCTCGGCGCATACGGCGGGACGATCGTCGTCTGCATGGTGTGGCGGCTCGTCGGGCACGGGCTGCGCCACCAGCCGGTCAACTACCTCCGCGACATCGCCGCCTCGGTGTTGCTGTCGACGTGGGTGCCGTTGTTCGCCAGTTTCAGTGCGCTGCTGATCTTCCAGGACCACGGCGGCGGACGGGTTTTCACGGTGATCGCCACCGTGGTGTTCGCCGACATCGGCGGCTATGTGGCCGGAGTCCTGTTCGGCAGGCATCTGATGGCCCCGGCGATCAGCCCCAAGAAGTCGTGGGAGGGGCTGGGCGGTTCGATGGTGTTCGGCATCGGCGCCGCAGTGGTGTCGGTGACGTTCCTGCTCGACAAGCCGGCCTGGGTCGGCGTGCCGCTCGGGCTCATGCTCGTGATCACCGGTGTGCTCGGCGACCTGG
>NZ_LZJE01000121.1:0-8047 GCF_001666865.1 Mycobacterium sp. E136 | reverse complement strand
CAGATCATAGAAGCCCACCGGGTACATGCCGAACGCCTCGAACAGGTCGGCGACGTCGGCGAGTTCGGCGGCGCTGCCCACCCGGATCGCACCGTGCCGCTCGGCGGTGACGCGTTCGAGCGAGCCGAAACGCTCGGCGTCCGCAGCGCCGGCGGCGAAGTCGTGGTTCACCTCGGAGGCGACCTGAACGAGCGTGGTGTAGGCGGGCACCTCGGCGCCGTACATCCGCGACAGTTCGGCGGCGAACCGGGCCCGCAACTGCCAGGGTTCGAAGAGCTTCGGGGTCACCGC
The DNA here is from genome assembly GCF_001666865.1 of Mycobacterium sp. E136. Lineage (NCBI taxonomy): Bacteria > Bacillati > Actinomycetota > Actinomycetes > Mycobacteriales > Mycobacteriaceae > Mycobacterium > Mycobacterium sp. E136. The sequence continues at coordinate 7,756 of NZ_LZJE01000121.1, read as the reverse complement.
GTGCACCGCCTCGGATACAGTGCCGCCATGGCTGGAGCCGACGAACAGCCCCACACCGCGACGCATCTCGACGAGATCGATCGCATCCTGGTCCGTGAACTGATCGCTGACGGCCGCGCCACGCTGGCGCACTTGGCGGCGACCGCGGGACTGTCCGTCTCGGCGGTCCAATCGCGGGTGCGGCGGCTCGAGGCGCGCGGCGTGGTGACCGGATACTCGGCCCGGATCAACCCCGAAGCGGTCGGCAAGATGCTGTCGGCGTTCGTGGCGATCACTCCTCTCGATCCCTCGCAACCCGACGACGCGCCCGCGCGCCTTCAACACATCGAGGCCATCGAGTCCTGTCATTCGGTGGCCGGGGACGAGAGCTACGTCCTGTTGGTCCGCGTCGAGTCGGCGCGGGCGCTCGAGGACCTGTTGCAGCAGATTCGCACCGCGGCCAACGTTCGGACCCGAAGCACGATCATCCTACAGACTTTTTACGAGCGTCGCGACTTCGTGCCGTAACTATTCCGGTTGTAGACTAATTGAGCCGGATAAATTCTGGTAACCTGGCGGCATGACCGATCTATTGCTGCGGGCCGGCTCCGCGTCCCCGACCGGAGCCGTCGAGCCCGAGGTCGGACCGGATGATGTCCACGCCGTGCTGTCGCGCAGCATCCTGGCCGACGGCATGGATCTGGTCCTCGACATGCGGCGGTCGTCGGGTTCGTATCTGGTGGACGCCCGCTGTGCTGATGGGGAAGGCGAACGCTTCCTGGACATGTTCACGTTCTTCGCCTCGTCCGCGCTGGGGATGAACCACCCGGCGCTGGCCGACGACGACGCGTTCCGCGCCGAACTCACGGCGGCCGCCGTCAACAAGCCGAGCAACTCCGACGTGTACACGGTGCCGATGGCGCGGTTCGTCGACACGTTCGTGCGCGTGCTCGGGGATCCGGCGTTGCCGCACCTGTTCTTCGTCGACGGCGGGGCGCTCGCGGTGGAGAACGCGCTGAAGGTGGCGTTCGACTGGAAGAGCCGACTCAACGAGGCCGACGGGCGAGATCCCGCACTGGGCAGCAAGGTTCTGCACCTGCGCGGCGCGTTCCACGGCCGCAGCGGCTACACGTTGTCGCTGACCAACACCGATCCGAACAAGGTGGCCAGATTCCCGAAGTTCGACTGGCCGCGCATCGATGCGCCGTATCTGCGCCCGGGTGCCGATATGGACGCGATTGAGGCGGACTCCCTACGTCAGGCCCGCGCCGCGTTCGAGGCCCACCGGCACGACATCGCATGCTTCATCGCAGAACCGATCCAGGGCGAGGGGGGTGACCGGCACTTCCGACCGCAGTTCTTCGCGGCGATGCGCGACCTGTGCGACGAGTTCGACGCGCTGTTGATCTTCGACGAGGTGCAGACGGGCTGCGGGCTGACGGGGACGACATGGGCCTACCAACAGCTCGGCGTGACCCCCGACGTGGTCGCCTTCGGCAAGAAGACCCAGGTCTGCGGCATCATGGCCGGCCGCCGCGTCGACGTCGTGCCCGACAACGTCTTCACCGTGAGCTCGCGGCTGAACTCGACGTGGGGCGGCAACCTCACCGACATGGTGCGAGCCCGCCGCATTCTCGAGGTGATCGAGGCCGACGGTCTGGTGGGTCGGGCGGCCGAGATCGGCCGCTACCTGTTGCGCCGCCTCGAGGCGCTGTCGGCGGAGTTCCCCGGCGTCGTGCTCGACGTACGGGGCCGGGGACTGATGTGCGCGTTCAGCCTGCCCACCCCGGCGCTGCGTGATGAGTTGATTCGCAGGCTGTGGGAGCGGCGCGTGATCCTGCTCCCGAGCGGAGCGAGCAGCGTGCGATTCCGGCCCGCGTTGACGGTGTCGCGGGAGGACATCGACGCGGCCATCGACGAAACCCGCGCGGCCGTGCGCGACGCGCTCAGGTGATTTGGGTCGGCGCCGACGGCTCCAGCAGCCGCCGGATCGTCGCGCGCAAGCGTGGCAGGTCGGCGCCGCCGACAAGCACGCAGCCGTGAAGCTCGGCGAGTTTGCGTGCGGCAGCGGTGAACTCGTGATTCGTCACCACCATCGTCTGAGCGCAGTCCTGCATCGGCGCGCCCGCCACGACTTCCTGTACGGCACCGGCCCCGACCGGCCGCGACTGTCGCTTGCACTGAATGGCAACACGATTCGGTCGCTTGCCGACGATGATGTCGACTCCCCAGTCGCCGGTCATCGCCGTCATGATCACCGGAGCACCGCAGGACCGCGCCACTCGCGCCACGTAATCCTCGAACTCGGGACCGGACATCGCCGTGGTGGGATCCTCGCGCGCGGCGGCGGTGGTGACCCCGGCGAGCGCACCGGCGAGAAAGCGTGGGGCGGCGGCCAGCAACAGCGGCGCAACGAGACCGATCGCGACGCTGACCTGAACAGCGGCCCCGAGAAGCCATGCCGCCACCCCCGCCGCCGCGGCGGCGGCCAGGTACACCTTCACGGTCACCCGACGGATCCTAAGTTTCGACCCCGACACGCAGCCCACAGGCGGCGCCGGTGTTTATCCGATAAACGAACGAACGTCATCGCCGCGATACACGTGTGCGGTCACCGGCGCTAACCTGCGAACATGACAGACGAGCTGCCCGAGTCCAACGGGCAGACACCCGTCGAACAGGCCCTTGCCGGCGGTGACCCGCACCGAGTGGGCTGGTTCCGGTTCTATTTCGCCGACGAACACTGGGAGTGGTCGCCGCAAGTCGAGCGGATGCACGGATACGAGCCGGGTACCGCACAACCGACGACGGAACTGGTGTTGTCGCACAAACATCCCGAGGACTACCGCCAGGTGGCGGCGACGCTCGACGAAATCCGCCGGACATCGGGTGCGTTCTCCACCCGCCACCGGATCATCGACACCCGCGGCGACGTGCACCACGTCGTCGTGGTCGGCGACCAACTGTTCGACGACAGCGATCAGGTGGTCGGAACCCACGGGTTCTATGTCGACGTCACCCCGTCGCTGCAGCGGCACGACAGGGTGTTCAGTGCGGCGGTGACCGAGATGGCCGAGGCTCGCGGCCCGATCGAGCAGGCCAAGGGGATGCCGATGCTGGTCTACCGAATCTCCGCCGACTCGGCGTTCGAATTGCTCCGGTGGCGCTCACAGGAGACCAACACCAAGCTGCGGCTCCTGGCCGAGCAAATCGCCAAGGACTTCCTCGGGCTGAACTATGACGAGGAGTTGCCGCCACGCGCAACCTACGACCGGCTCCTGCTGACCGCGCACTATCGCGTCGAGAACTGAGGTTTACCGAGCCGAGCAGCCGGGAACACCCTCTGCGTCTAATTCATATCGCTGATTGCGCAGCAAATTCGGGAGTTCTCGTCGTGTACCACGGTCCCAGCGAGCTGAGGCATGTCGACACCGGCATCCGCGACGCAGTGCGGTTCGCCATCGGTATCGGCGCCACCGGCGCCATCTTCCTGCTCGGCGCCATGGTGTGGGTGAGTACCTGTCAGGGCGCGACGGCCGACACCCTGGCCTGCGGCGCGCCCCAACGGACCCTGCTGGCGCTCGCGGCGCCCGCCGTCCTGCTGCTGGGCGGGGCGCGCGCCTTCTTCCGCGCCTATCAGAACTGGCGCAGGGGCGAGATGTCGACGGCGTGGCAGGGTGCGGGATGGTTCCTGCTGACGTCGATGCTGCTGGTGATCACCACGAGCATGCCCGCCCTCACCGGATCCGCGGTGTTCGGCGGATGAGCAGCCAAGCGAACGCCGATCGCCCGTTGACCGCCGTCGCGCTGGTCTGCAGCCTCAAACCCAGCCCCGCCGAGTCGAGCAGCGCGCTGATGGCCGAGCACATCTGCCAGAACCTGCGGGACGCCGGCGTGCAGACCGAGACCGTGCGATGCGTCGACTACGCCATCGCGCCGGGTGTCGAGGCGGATATGGGCGACGGTGACGAGTGGCCCCAGATTCGCGAAAAGCTTTTGGACACCGACATCCTGGTGTTGTCCACCCCGATCTGGCTGGGGCACCCCGCCAGCGTCACGCAGCGGGTGCTGGAACGTCTCGATGCCGAGCTGTCGAACACCGACGACGCGGATAGGCCGGTCATGGTCGGCAAGGTCGCCGTGGTCGGGGTCGTCGGCAACGAGGACGGTGCGCACAAGGTGATCGCCGACTGCTTTCAGGGCCTCAACGACATCGGTTACAGCATCCCGGCCCAGGGAGGCACCTACTGGACGGGTGAGGCGATGCAGAGCAAGGACTACAAGGAACTCGACGAAGTTCCTGAGCCGGTCGCGTCGACGACTGCGGCGTTGGCCCGCAACGCCGCTCACCTCGCTGAGGCCCTGCGGGCCGGCACATACCCGTCCTATCGGTGAGGCTCATTTTCGGTCTCGTTTCTTCCTAATGGGGTCGGGTAGTTCTAGCGTTGTCAGTAGCCCATAACCGGGCGGAGGTATGCCGAGAGAGGAGTACCGATGAAGAGCCCGAAGGATCCCGTCGACCATGCGAGGACGACACGTCCACACGCGGGGGAGACGATGAAGGACAGCAAGGACCTGCCGGGGCTGATCCTCATCGGAGTGGCCCTGGTGCTGTTCGTTTCGGCGCTTGCGGCCCACGGTGCCAGCCATCACAGCGTGGGCATCGGCCTGGGTTGCGGCTCCGCCGCGCTGTTGATCATCGGCGGCGGGTGGCTGCTGGTCGAGCACCTACGGGTGCGCAAGATCGAAGACCGTTGGTACGCAGAGCATCCCGACGCTCAGCGGCAACGACCCAGTAGCTGAAGGAGCAAGAGAAAAGCCCAGCCGATCGGCTGGGCTTTTCTGCATTCGGTCCGAATTACTGCTCGTTTTCCTGGCGCTTCTCGGCGGCTTCGGCGCCTGCGCGAGCGGACTCCGCCTCGGCTTCCTTCTTGGCCGCATCCTGCTGGGCATCGGCCTTGTCCTGCTGGGCCTTGCCCTCGCGGACCATGTCATCGCGGCCGGTGACAGTGCCGACCGTTTCCTTCGCCTTGCCCTTGACGTCTTCGACGACGCCCTTGATGCCTTCTTCAGGGCCACTGTTCTTCTCGGTCATGTTCACCTTCCGCAGTGGAGTGGATTCAGTCCAATCACGAGGAACTTCCTCGCGCAGGTGTCGGGTTCCCGAGGCCCTGATCGGCTAAACGCCCGCGCCGGGCAGCATCGCCGAAAAGCGCGTGTAGTCGGCCCTCAGCCGCACGCCGTCCGCACCGACGCGGGCGACGTCCTCCCACGCCGCGAGGAACGTTCCGCGGTGCCGCCACCTCGCGATTCGGGCTATCAGCGCCGGGGCGGTCGCGCCCGACCGCTCGAAACCCCAGAACGACGACCGCGTGTTGGGGCTCACGACGAGTCCCAGCACCCGCGGCGCCGGCGGATCGTCGGTCGGGTCGCCGCTGGTGGCGAGGCGGACGTCGATCACCGTGCCGACCCGATGGTTGCCGGCGTCGACGACCCGCAGCCCGAGCAGCTCACTCAGCCGCATGTCGGCCTCCCGGAACGCGTTTGACGATGTGATCGCGCAGCCAGCGTTCGACCCAGCCGACGTCGAACGCCATATCGGTGGGCTTGAGCTTGACGACGACCTCGACCGAGGCGACCAGGCGCCAGGGAATCTCCTGCAGCAGCGAGCGTGGAGGCGATCCACCCAAGATGCGCGTCGCCACAACCTGCCCCGAAAGCAGGGCACTCACCTGCGGCGGCTGCGCGTTGGCGGCCACGTCGTGATCCATCTCGATGCCGGTCAACTCGATGTCGTCGACGATTCCGACGGGATCACCCGCGTCGTCGAGCATCTGGCGGTCCAGCAGATGCAGCCGGGCGTCAAGGAGACGACCGCGATGACGCTTGACCGGAAGATCGCTCACTGTCCCGCTCCCGTCACGATCATCAACGGGATCGCCGCCACCGACGCGACGACGATGACCACCAGGTACACCGAGGCGAGCATGTTCGTCACCCTTCCGTTGGTCTCACCACCCATGTACTGAGAGTCGTTGGCCACGATCAGGATTGGCAGATATGTCAGCGGAAGCGCGATGGCGGAGAACACCACGGAGTACTCGGTGACGAGGATGGGGTCGACTCCGGTGAACAACACCGCCGCGCAGGCGACGATCGCGACGAAGATGACGACATGGAAGCGGGCGGCCTCGGCGGGACGCCGGAACTTGCCCCACGGCCAGCCGAGGAACTGGGCCAGGATGTATCCGCTGGACAGCGCCGTCTCCAGCGCCGCGCCGAATGTCGCAGCGACGACGCCCACGATCACGAACGCCAGCGCGAGCTTTCCGCCGGCGACCACGACCGGCATCACCGTCTGCGACAGCGAGGTCACCTCGATCTGTTGGGGGAGTAGGACGATCGCTGCCGAGGCCGCGATGCCGAGTGACAGGAGACCCCCGAGGGGAAAGCCGACGAGCACGTTGACGCGTGATGTGCTCAAATCCTTGCGGGTCCAATGCTCTTCGACGGCTCCGGAGGAGAAGAAGAAGACCTCGTACGGTGTCATCGCGGCGCCGAACAGCGCGATGGCGAAATACCAGTAGGTGGCCGCGGATTCCTGCTCAGGGATGACAGGCGTCATCGCCTGGTCGGCGAGATCAGCCCAATCCGGTTGCAGCAGAAACACACTGACGAGGAACACGATCAGGAACAGTCCCAGCAGGCCCGCGACGTTCTCCATGATCTTGAACTTGACGCGCCACACCACCACCCAGACCGCGAACGCCGCGACGGGAATCCACAACATCGGGCCGACATCCGTGGCCAGTTGCAGGGCCAGGGCGACCCCGCCGATCTCGGCGGTCAACGTCATCAGCGTGATGAAGAAGGACGCCGCGAGGTTGGCGGCCGCGGTGCGCGGGCCGAGCCGTTCCCTGATGATCTCGAAGGTCGCGCGGCCGCTGACCGCCGCTACCCGGCCGGCCATGTTGGCGTACAGGCATATTCCCGCGACGCCGACGACGACGACCCAGGCCAGCCCCATTCCGAACCGCGACCCCACCACGGCGTTGGTGACCAGATCGCCGATGTCGACGAAGCCACCGATCGCGGTCAGTATCCCGAGCGCGACCGACAGAAGCTTCTTCATCAGCGGTAACGACTTTCGAGCGCAGACGCCGCCGCCAGAAGGTCGGCGCGAGCCCGCTGCGGCGTAGGTTCGCTGCTGACCTCTCTGATGCTGGCTGCCGCGGCGTTGAGGATGCCGATGATGTCGGTCATCGAGTCGGTCAGCATGCGCTGGCGCCCGACGTCGACGGAGTCGCGGGCGCGCAGATCGGCGATACCCTGGTAGGCCTTCACGACGTCGGAACGGGCGTCCGACAGCTGCACGCCGGCCAGTTGAGCCGTCGACCGTCCCTGCGACCACAGATCCAACGCCGCGGCGCCGCTGCGCGCCGCCGACGCCGTTTCCTCCATCGCGCTGGCGAGCTGGCCCGGCATGCCGTCGCGGTTAGCGGGGCAGCACGTGAGCAGCAGCCCGAGCGCGACGAATACGACCAGCAGGACCAGTGGTCCCTGGAGTCGTCGAGCGCGCTCGTAGCTGGGCATCGCCACTGGTGCTAATCAGTCCCCGACGGTGCCGTCCTCGTCGTCGATCTCCACCGTTTCGAGTTGCTCCTGCCAATCCGCGGGCGGGGCCTCCAGCGGCGGGTCCGGTTCGGGTTCTGCGCTGGCTTCCTCGTCGAGAACCGGTTCGCTGGTGTCGCGCTGCTGCTCCATCGCGTCGGCGACG
>NZ_LZJE01000120.1:0-16288 GCF_001666865.1 Mycobacterium sp. E136 | reverse complement strand
GGCGCCGGCAGCGCGCGGGTGTCGAGCTTCCCGTTGACCGTCAACGGAAACGCGTCGAGAACGACGACGGCGGCCGGCACCATGTAACTCGGCAGCTGCTCGGCCAAGGTCGCACGGACATCGTTGGGATCCACCGCCCCGGCCGCCGATTCGGTCACATAGCCCACCAGACGCTTGTCGCCGGGACGATCCTCACGGGCGATCACCGCCGCCTGATCTACTCCGCCACATCCGGCCAGCACGGCTTGGACTTCGCCAAGCTCGATGCGATACCCGCGAATCTTGACCTGCTCATCGACGCGGCCCACATATCGCAACTGTCCATCCGGGCCCCACGACACCAGATCCCCGGTGCGATACATCCGTACTCCCGCACTCCCGTACGGGCATGCCACGAACCGCGATGCGGTCAACGCAGCCCGGCCGAGGTACCCGCACGCCAGACCCTCGCCGGCCACGTACAACTCGCCGACGACCCCGACCGGCACCTCTCGCAACCAGCCATCGAGCACGAACAACGCCGCCCCCGGTACCGGCGCACCGATCGGCGGGGCCCCCGACCCCGCCTTCAGCGGCGCGCTGAGCATCACGACCATCGTCGTCTCGGTCGGCCCAAAGGCGTTGATCATCACCCGCCCCGGCGCCCACCGATCCACCAACTCCGGAGGACACGCCTCACCGGCGACCACCAACGCCGTGGACTCCAACCCTTCAACTGCGAGCATCCCCGCCGCGGATGGTGTCTGGGTCAGCACATTGACCTGCTCGGCGACGAGCACCGAGTGCAGGTCCTCCGCCGAACGGGTCACCGTGTCGGGCACCACCACCACCTTGCCGCCGTTCAGCAGCGGACCCCACGTCTCCCACACCGAGGTGTCGAACCCATAGGAATGACACTGCGTCCACACCCCGGTCACCGGCAGGTAGCGGCCCAACTGCTGTAGCAGCTGGGTGACGTTGTGGTGAGTGGTGACCACACCCTTCGGGACACCGGTGGTGCCCGAGGTGTAGATCAGGTACGCGACATCGTCCGGCACCGGCCCAACCGCTGTAACTGCGGTGCTGGGCTGGCTATCGACGGCGGGGTCGTCGATGTGGATCACCACAAGCTGATGGCCGGCCAACCTGGGAGTCAGCTCGGCGGTAGTGAGCGCGGCGACCGGGGCGGCGTCGTCGAGCACGAACTCGATCCGCGCGTCCGGGTGCGCCGGGTCGATCGGCACATAAGCCGCTCCACATTTGAGCATCCCCAGCATCGCCACGGCCGCGTCGGCTGAGCGTTCCACCAACAACGCCACCCGCTGTCCTTGCCTAACCCCGCGACTGGCCAAGAGGTGCGCCCAGCGATTCGATGCCTCATCGAGTTCGCGGTACGTCCACGAGCGGCCCTGACAGGTCAATGCCACCGCCTCCGGCGTACGGCCGACCTGAGCAGCGAACAAGTCAGGAATTGACACCGCCGGCGGTCCTGGGGCCGTCAGCACCGAGCGATTCCCCCAGCTTTCCAACCGGGCGTGCTCGTCACGATCGAGCACATCGATCGACGACAACCGCCGGGACGGGTCAGCCGTCATTGCCACCAATATCCGTTGAAACCGCTCGACGAACGCTTCGATGCTGGCCGCATCGAACACATCGGTGCGGAACTCGACGTGTCCGCTGATTCCGCCGGGCTCACCGGCCTCGGTCCACTGCTCACCCAGAGAGAACGTCAGGTCCATGCGGGCGGTGTGGGTGTCAGCAGCCATCGGGGTCAGCTGCGCATCGCCGAGGCGCAGATCACCGGCGACATTGTTCTGCCAAGCCAACGACACCTGCACCAACGGGTGATGATTGAGCGCGCGGACCGGGTTGAGGCGCTCCACCAACACCTCGAACGGCACATCCTGATGCTCGAACGCGGCCAGGCTACGCGCACGCACCTGCTCCAACACCTCAGCGACCGTCGCGTCGCCGACCAGGTCGACGCGCAACACCAACGTGTTGACGAAAAAGCCCACCAACTCATCGAGCGCCCGATCACGCCGCCCAGCGATCGGGAAACCCACCGCCACATCAGAACTCGCGCTCAACTTGGCCAACAACACCGCCAAAGCCGCCTGCATCACCATGAAACTGGTCGCGCCGTGCTCACCAGCCAACCGCGAAACACCCTGCTGCACCTGCGCCGGCCACTGCACCGCCACCTTGTCGCCGCGATAATCGGCCACCGGCGGATACGGCCGATCCGTGGGCAACTGCACCCTCTCAGGCATACCGGCCAACGCCTCTTGCCAGTACGCCAACTGCGTCCCAATCGGGCTATCCGGATCGGTCAACTCACCGAGTTGGGCGCGCTGCCACAGGGAGTAATCGACATACTGCACCGGCAGCGGCGCCCAGTCCGGGGCTTGACCCGCGCACCGGGCGGCATACGCCGCACTCAAATCGCCCACCAACGGAGCGATCGACCAGCCGTCAGCGGCGATATGATGCACCACCGCCACCAACACATGCTCATCCTCGGCGAGCCGGAAAAGCGTTGCCCGCAACGGAATCTCAGCGGCCAAATCAAACGGCCGACGCGCCACCGCCTCGACGGCCTGCTCCAGCTGGCTTGCCGGCCATCCGGTGGCATCAACGACCTGCCAGCCGACTTCGGCCCGCTCCACCGGCACCACCGACTGCTGGGGAACCCCGTCCGGGGCGGGGAACAGCGTGCGCAAACTCTCGTGGCGGTCCACCACATCAATCAGGGCGGCGCCCAACGCTTCTGCACTCAAGCGCCCATCCAACCGCAACGCGACTGCCAAGTTGTAGACCGCAGAGGGCCCCTGCAACTGGTCCAGGAACCACAACCGGTTCTGGGCAAACGACAACGGCACCACCGCCGGGCGCTCCACGGGCACCAGCGGCGCCAGCCCCTCGCCACCGCCGATTCGCGGTGCCAACCCCGCCACCGTGGGCGCCTCAAACAAAGCACGCACCGAGAGACCCGCGTTCAAAGATTTGTTGACAGCGGCGATCACCCGCATCGCCGACAACGAGTCCCCGCCCAACTCGAAGAACGAGTCATCCACACCGACGCGCTCCAACCCCAGCACCTGAGCGTAGACGGCGGCCAGGATCTCCTCGTTCGGCGTGGACGGGGCGCGATACCGACCGAGATCGGTGTAATCGGGTGCGGGCAGGGCGCGTCGGTCGAGTTTGCCGTTGACCGTCAATGGCAGCGCATCAAGCACCACCACCGCGGCCGGCACCATGTAGTCCGGCAGACGCTCGGCCAGCGCCGAGCGGACTTGTGCCGGGTCGGCAGTACCGGTGACGTATCCAACTAGCCGTTGGTCGCCAGGGCGGTCCTCGCGAGTGATGACCGCCGCCTGATCGACCCCATCGCAGTCGGCCAGGGCAGCCTGAATGTCGCCGAGCTCGATGCGATAGCCGCGAATCTTGACCTGCTCATCGGCGCGGCCCGTATACCGCAGTTGCCCATCGGGAGCCCACGACACCAGATCTCCGGTGCGATACATCCGCTCCCCTGGGCCGGAGAACGGACACGCGACGAATCGCGACCCCGTCAAGGAGCCCCTGCCCAGGTAGCCGCACGCCAGACCGCGCCCGGCTACGTACAACTCGCCAACCACCCCCACGGGAACCGGGCGCAACCACGCATCGAGAACAAAGAAAGCAGCGCCGGGCACCGGAGTGCCAATGGGCACCGTCCCCGAACCCGCGCATAACGGTGCGCTGAACGACGTGTACCACGTTTCGGTGGGCCCGTAGCCGTTGATCATCAACCGGCCGGGCGCCCAGCGATCCACCACCTCGGGCGGGCACGCCTCACCGGCCACCACCAGTGCCACCGACTCAAGACCGTCGGGCGACAGCGCCGCCGCCGCCGACGGGGTCTGATTCAGGACACTGACCTGTTCAGCAATCAACAGGGCATGGAGCTCATCCGGGGAGCCTGCAACGGACTCCGGCACGATCACCAAGCGTCCACCGTGCAGCAGGGCACCGAAGATCTCCCACACGGACACGTCGAACGCCAACGAATGCCATTGCGACCACACCTGATCCGTCAGCTTCAGGTCGATGTCCAGCGACTCGAACATCTGAGTCACGGTGCGGTGAGTCACTGCGACGCCCTTGGGAACCCCGGTGGTTCCAGAGGTGTAGATGATGTAGGCGAAGTCGTCCGCGGTCGGTGCCGGCAGACCGGTGTTTGGGTAAGTGTTGATGCGAGGGTCGCCGACCTCGACGACTGGCACGTCATCCACGTCCAGTCGTGGGCGCAGGTCAGTCGTGGTGACCACCGTGACCGGCGCTGCGTCGGCAAGGATGACCGCGATGCGCGTATCAGGATGGGCCGGGTCGATCGGTACGTAGGCCGCCCCACTCTTGAGCACCGCCAACACCGCAACAACCGCATCAACTGACCGGTTCACCAGCAGCGCCACCCGCTCACCGGGTCCAGCACCGTGAGCGACCAACATATGCGCCAACCGGTTGGCGGCCTCATCGAGGTCCAGATACGTCCACGAGCGACCCTTGAAGGTCAACGCCAACGCCTCTGGATGACGCGCCACCTGCGCGCCGAACAACACCGGGATCGACACTGCCGGCGGTGACGGTGCACTCAGGACCGCCCGATGACCGAGCGCGTCCAGATGAGCGTGTTCGGCCGAATCGAGAACATCGAGCGATGACAATCGGCGAGCCGGATCGTCGGTCATCGCCAGCAGGACCCGCTCAAATCGCTCAATTAAGGCCTCGATGCTGGCGGCTTCGAACACATCGGTCCGGAACTCAACCGCCCCATTGATCCCGGCCGGCTGACCGTCCTCGCTCCAGTGCTCCGCCAGCGAGAACGTCAAATCCATACGCGCAGTGTGAGTCTCGGCCGGCAGCGGAGTGACCGTCACATCCCCCAAAGCCAGATCCGTGCCACGGCCGCGATGAGGCCCAGCGAAGTTCTGCCAGGCCAACAACACCTGGACCAACGGCTCATGAGCCCGGGACCGGTTCGGATTGAGCCGATCGACCAAAACCTCGAACGGCACGTCCTGATGCTCAAATCCAGCCAGGCCACGCTGCCGGACCTGCCCAAGCAGTTCGCCCACCGTGGGGTCCCCCGCCAGATCAACCCGCAACACCAGCGTGTTGACGAAGAAACCCACCAGGCTCTCGAGTGCCGGATCCCGTCGTCCAGCGATCGGGAACCCGACGGCCACATCAGAACTCGCGCTGAGCTTGCCCAACAACACCGCCAACGCCGCCTGCACCACCATGAAACTGGTGGCGTTGTGTTCACGAGCAACCGCGCTGACCCGTTGCTGTACCTCAGCCGGCCAGTGCACAGTAACGCTGGCCCCGCGGTAATCCGCCACCGGCGGGTAAGGCCTGTCCGTAGGAAGATCAACCCGCTCAGGAATCCCTGCTAAAGCCTCTTCCCAGTAGGCCAGCTGCGCGGCGATCGGGCTGTCAGGATCCTCGAGATCGCCGAACTGCGCCCGCTGCCAAAGTGTGTAGTCGACATACTGCACCGGCAGATCTGCCCAGGCGGGCGCCCGACCCTCGCACCGGGAGCTGTACGCCACCCCGAGATCAGTTACCAACGGCGTGATCGACCAACCGTCAGCGGCGATATGGTGTAGGACGCCCACCATGACATATTCGTCGTCGGCGAGACGGAAAAGCGTTGCCCGCAAGGGGATTTCAGCCTTCAGGTCAAACGGTTGACGCACCACAGAGTCGACGGCGTCGCCCAACCGGCTGTCAAGCCACCCAGCCGCGTCGATAAGCTGCCAACCCACCTGCGCCTGTTCGGGCGGCACGACCAGCTGGCGAGGTATCCCGTCAACGGTCGGAAACAACGTACGAAGCGACTCATGCCGGCCCACCACGTCGTTCAGCGCCAGCCGCAGCGATTGGACATCCAAGGACCCGGATAGCCGCAACGCGACCACCATGTTGTAAACCGCTGAGGGGCCCTGCAATTGGTCGATGAACCACAACCGGTTCTGCGCGAATGACAACGGAATCACCGCCGGTCGCTGGGCGGCGGACACCGGCTCCAGCCCGGCGGAACCGCCGGCAACACGGGACGCCAACAGCGAAACGGTGGGCGCCTCGAACAAATCACGCACCGCGAGACCAGCATCCAGAGATTTATTGACCGCAGCAATCACCCGCATCGCTGACAACGAATCGCCGCCGAGGTCGAAGAACGAGTCATCGACTCCGACTCTCGGCAAACCGAGCACGTTGGCAAAAGCGATGACCAAGATCTCTTCGGTCGGGCTCGAGGGGGCGCGGTAGCGATCTGCCTCGGAATACTCGGGTGCCGGCAGGGCCCGCTTGTCGAGCTTGCCATTGGGTGTCAACGGCAGCGCATCAAGCACCACGACCGCCGCCGGAACCATGTAGGCAGGCAGCCGCTCGCCGAGGGCGGCGCGAACCTGGGCTGAATCTGCGGTCCCGGTGATGTATCCGACGAGGCGCTTGTCTCCTGGATGGTCTTCACGGGCGATGACCACCGCCTGTTCCACACCATCACAGCCGACGAGCGCGGCTTGGACCTCACCGAGCTCGATCCGGTACCCCCGGATCTTGACCTGCTCGTCGGCGCGCCCGACGTATTGCAGCTGCCCATCAACCCCCCACCGCGCGAGGTCCCCGGTCCGATACATCCGCGTACCTAGTCCGCCAAACGGGCACGCCACGAAGCGCGTTCCACTCAACGACGCCCGGCCCACATACCCGTACGCCAGCCCGGCGCCCGCTACGTACAGCTCGCCGACCACACCCGGCGGCACGGGATTCAACCAACCGTCGAGCACGAAGAAGCCCAGGTGCGCCAGTGGCTCCCCGATCGGGCTGATCACACCATCGACGTCGGTGTCGACGATTTCCCTGAAGGAGGCATGCACCGTCGTTTCGGTGATGCCGTACATGTTGATCAGCCGAGGTGATCGGGGGTGATCATCAAGCCAGGCCCGAAGCCTCTGAGGCTCCAGCGCTTCTCCACCGAACACGACTGTTTGAAGTTGCAGTTGATCACCCGCAGGGGGCGTTGATGCATCAGCGGCTTGTAGCGCATAGAAAGCCGAAGGTGTCTGACTCAACACACTGACTCGCTCAGCGATCAGCAGTGCACGGAGGTCTTCTGGTGAGCGGACCACCGCGTCGGGCACCACCACTAGTCGCCCGCCACGCACTAGTGCACCGAAGATCTCCCAAACCGAGAAGTCGAATGCCAACGAATGGGTCTGCGACCACACCTGGTCAGCGAGATCGATTCCAGCGTCGAGGGACTCGAGCAAGCGGGACACGTTGCGATGCGCGACGGCGACGCCCTTGGGCACCCCCGTCGTACCCGAGGTGTAAATAAGGTAGGCGACGTCCTCGGGCGTTGGAGCCGGCAAGCCATCGCCGGGGTATGTGTCGATCACTGGATCGTCGAGATTGATGACCGGCACGTCGAATCCGCAGGAGAGATCACCAAGATCGGTATTGGTGATCACGGCCATCGGCGCCGCGTCCTCCATCATGAACCTGATCCGCGCCTCCGGCATGCCCGGATCGATGGCCAAATACGCTGCCCCGGATTTCAGAACCGCCAAGATTGCGACGATCGCCTCGGCCGACCGCGACAACAACAAAGCGACACATTTCCCGGGTTCCGCCCCTCGGCCGACCAACAAGTGCGCCAACCGGTTCGCTGCCTCGTCGAGTTCCCGGTAAGTCATGGCTCGGTTCCCGTAGCTGATCGCCAACGCTTCGGGACTACGTGCAACTTGCGCGTCGAACAGAACCGGTATCGACACTGACGCCGTTTCCGGCGCAGTCAACACCGGCCTGTTGCCGACCTCGTCTAACCACGCTTGCTCGGCGCGGCCGAGCACATCGACCGACGACAGAGCACGGCTGGGGTCGGTGGTCATCGCGACCAACACACGCTCGAACCGCTCAATCAGCGCCTCGATGCTGGCCGCATCGAACACGTCGGTACGGAACTCCACCACGCCGGAGATCCCGGTCGGCTCACCGGCTCTACTCCACTGTTCGGCCAGCGAGAAGGTCAGGTCGACGCGAGCTGCCTGAGTGTCCGTCTCCAGCGGCGTGACATCCAAATCTCCTAGTCGTAACTCGGTTTCCGCACTGTCGTTCTGCCATGCCAGCATGACTTGTACCAGCGGGTGGTGAGTCAGCGACCGGGTCGGCTTGAGCCGATCCACCAGCACCTCGAACGGCACATCCTGGTGCTCGAACGCCACGAGGCTCCTCGTTCGCACCTGGTCGAGCAACTCCGCCACGCTCGGATCACCGGCCAGGTCCACTCGCAGCACCAAGGTGTTCACGAAGAAGCCGATCAAGCCGTCAAGGGCCGGGTCTCGGCGGCCGGCGATCGGGAACCCCACGGCCACATCGGAACTCGCGCTCAGCTTGGACAGGAGCACCGCCAACGCCGCCTGCATCACCATGAAACTGGTCGCGCCGTGCTCGCGAGCCACCAAGGCAATCTGCTGCTGCAGCAGCGCCGGCCATTCGATCCTCACTCGAGCACCGCGGTAATCGGCCACCGGCGGGTAGGGGCGATCGGTGGGCAGTTGGAGCCGCTCGGGCATCCCCGCGAGAGCGTCAACCCAGTGAGCTACCTGCGCGGCGATGCGGCTCTCCGGGTCATCGATATCGCCCAATTGTGTTCGCTGCCACAGTGTGTAGTCGACATACTGCACTGCAAGCGGCGTCCATCCCGGGGCCCGGCCCGCACACCGATCGGCATACGCCACCGATAGATCACCAATCATCGGCGCGACCGACGAGCCATCGGCGGCGATGTGATGCACCACCGCCACCAGCACGTGCTCATCCTCGTCGACACGGAAAAGCTTTGTCCGCAAAGGAATATCGGTGGTCAAGTCAAACGGGGCACGCACTACCGCGGCGATGCTCTCGTCCAACTGCACCGGCGACCAGCCGACGGCATCCACGATCTGCCAATCGAAATCGGCTCGCTCAACCTGGACCACAGACTGCCGAGGTATCCCGTCAACCGCGGGAAAGACTGTGCGCAGCGATTCATGACGGCCTACGACATCTGTCAGCGCATCTCGAAGTGCTTCTGTATCAAGGCGTCCGGCCAGCCTGAGGCCCACCGCCAAGTTGTAGACCGGTGACGGACCCTGCAATTGATCGAGGAACCACAGCCGATTCTGGGCAAATGACAACGGCACCACCGCGGGCCGTCCGACCGGCGCCAACGGCTCGAACCCTGTTCCATCAACACCGATCCGTGGCGCCAGTTGAGCAATGGTGGGCGCCTCGAACAATGTGCGCACCGAGAGGTTGGCACCCAGGCTGGCGTTGACAGCACCGATCAAGCGCATCGCCGACAGCGAATCGCCGCCGAGATCGAAGAACGAGTCGTCGACGCCGGGGTGCTCCACACCGAGGACTTGGGCATAGATACCGGTCAGGATCTCTTCGGTGAGGGTGGCCGGGGCGCGGTACCGATTGGAGTCGCTGTATTCGGGTGCCGGCAATGCGCGCGTGTCCAATTTGCCGTTGACCGTCAGCGGCAGCGCCTCGAGCGCGACCACGGCGGTGGGGACCATATAGGCCGGCAACCGGTCGGTCAGTGCTGCACGGATGGCGACCGGGTCGGCGGTGCCGGTCACGTAGCCCACCAGGCGCTTGTCGCCCGGGCGGTCCTTGCGGGCGATCACCGCAGCCTGCTCGACGCCATCGAGCGCTGCCAGTGCCGCCTGCACCTCACCGAGTTCGATGCGGTAACCGCGGATCTTGACCTGCTCATCCGCGCGTCCCAGGTAGACCAGCTGCCCGTCCGCACGCCAATACACGAGATCCCCGGTCCGGTACATCCGTGTGCCCGGCGCTCCAAACGGGCACGCCACAAACCGCGATGCAGTCAAACCGAGGCGTCGCACATAACCGCAAGCCAAGCCGGCGCCGGCCACATACAACTCGCCGACCACACCCTGCGGCACGGGACGCAACCAGTTGTCCAGAACGAACAGGGCTGCCCCGGCCACCGGTGAGCCGATCGGCACCGCTTCCGTCCCAGGCGTCAACGGCGCACTGATCGCGACACACATCGTGGTCTCAGTCGGACCGTATGCGTTGATCATCAGCCGGCCCGGAGCCCACCGATCCACGACCTCGGGTGGACAGGCCTCGCCGACAGCCACCAACGCGACTGATTCCAGCGTTTGAGGAGAGAGCACGCTGACAGCAGACGGAGTCTCCGTGAGCACGTCGACTTTTTGGGTCGTCAGCACGTCCTGGAAGCTCTCCGGGGCCCGGGTCACCTCTTCGGGTAGCACCACCAGGCGGCCGCCGCGCAGAAGAGCACCGAATATCTCCCACACTGAGACGTCGAATGCGAGGGTGTGGCATTGCGCCCATACCCCAACGGGCGGAAGGCCTTTGTTCCCAGACGCCAGCAGTTGGGTGACGTTGCGATGGGTGACCGCCACACCCTTGGGATTGCCGGTGGTGCCGGACGTATATATCACATACGCGACATCGTCGGGCGCCGGCGGAGAGGGCGCAATGCTCGGCTGGTGGGCGACGGCCGGATCGTTGACGTCCACTACCGGCAAATCGTGGTCGTCTAGTCGACCGGCCAAGTCGGCGGTGGTGACGGCGGCCAGCGGTGTCGCATCTCGAACGATGAAATCGATGCGAGCCGACGGCAGTGTCGGATCGATCGGCAGATACGCCGCGCCGGTCTTGAGCACCGCGAGGATCGCCACAACCGCCTCCGCGGACCGGTTGAACAAAAGCGCGACGTACTGTCCCGGACCCGCCCCCCGGTCGGCAAGCAGGTGGGCCAGCCGGTTGGCCGCGATGTCGAGTTCTCGATAGCTCAACGATCGGTCACCGCACACCAACGCGACCGCGTTCGGCGTCTCCTGCGCACGTGCTGAGAAAACGTCGAGGATCGACGATCCTCGGCTCGCCGGTTTGGTCAGGACGGCCCGGTTACCGATCTCATCGAGGCGGGCGTGCTCACCGGAAGCGAGCAAGTCCACCGACGAGAGCGGCCGTTTCGGATCGGCAGTCATCGTCACCAAGAGCCGCTCGAGCCGATCGATGAGGACGTGAATATCCTCAGCGTTGAACACGTCGGTGTCGTACTCGACCCGAAGGCCCAGCTCGTCGCCCGGAATCGCCTGCACCGTCAGCGGATAGTGGTTGTATTCGCGGCTCGCGAATTCCGGGATGGCCAACTCGTGATCCGCTTCCAGCGCAGCGGTGTCGACCGGGTAGTTCTCGTAGACGAACAGAGTGTCGAACAACTGGTCGTGCCCAGTGAGCCGATGTATCTCATTGAGCGCGAGGTGCTGGTGTTCCAGGGTCCGGTTGTGGGCGTTCTGCAGCTGCTCGAGCAGGTCTGCGGTGCTGGTGGCCGGCGTGATGGTCGCCCGTACCGGGACCGTGTTGATCAACAGACCCACCATCGAGTCTGCGCCGACAACTTCGTCTGGG
Organism: Mycobacterium sp. E136; assembly: GCF_001666865.1. Lineage (NCBI taxonomy): Bacteria > Bacillati > Actinomycetota > Actinomycetes > Mycobacteriales > Mycobacteriaceae > Mycobacterium > Mycobacterium sp. E136. Next base: position 4,792 of record NZ_LZJE01000120.1, on the reverse strand, counting down.
CGCCCTGATACCGCTGTCCCGAAGGCGACGTCGTGCTGACCGGTCAGCGAACTCAGCAATTGCGCGAATGCGCCTTGCAACACCGTGCTGACAGTGGTGTGGTGAGCGCGCGCCAAGTCGCCGACGGCCCGCGTGGTCGGGTCTGGCACCCGGAACGACGCGACGTCTCGCTTGCCGCCCCCCGACCGATCGGGCGGACCCACCATGGTCGGGTTCTCGAAGCCGGCCAGTACCTCACCCCAGGCCACCCGGGCGGCTTCGCGGTCGCGACTGATCAGCCAATGGATGAAGTTGCGGTACGGGGCTGCCGCCGGCAACGGCTGCCCGTAGTAGCTGGCGAAGATTTCCTGCAGGAGGATCGGCAGCGACCACCCATCCACCACGATGTGGTGAAAGGTGAGCACAAACCGGTGACCGTTCGCGGCGGTCCGGATCAGTGCCCCCCGGAAGGCCGACTGGTGGGCAAGATCGCAGACCGCGGCGCGTTCGGCGGCGAACACGGTGTCGAGCTGCTCGTCGATGTCCGCATCGCCCGGAACGAGATCGAGATAATTCCAAGGCACGTTCGGATCGACCGGAATGATCTGTACCGGCTCTTCGAACTGGGTGCAGAACGTGGCAGCGAGGTTCGGATGCCGGTTGGCCACCGCCAGCACTGCCTCGTGCAGGCGGTTGGCATCAAGCGGCCCATCCACGGAGATGTCCAGCTGCACCGCATAGACATCATCGGTGAGCTGCGCGCTGTCGGTGTGGAACAAGAGCCCGTGCTGCAGGGGACTCAATGGCAGAACATCGGCGATCGCGTACTGCTGGTGTAGTTCGTCCAGCTGCTGCTGAGTCAGACGAGCCGGCGCGATATCGGAGGGCGTCAATCCGCCGCCGCCCTCGCTGACGTGCTTGCAGATACCGGTGAGGGCCGCGAACCACAATCGGCTCAGTCGGCCGACTTGCGCGTCGTCGAGTGCCGAGGGCGCCCATCTCCAGTTCGCATGCAGTTGTGGACCTGTTTCAGCGTCGACTGTGGCGGCGTTCAACTCCAAGGTGTGCATCAACGGCATCGGGATAGCGGCGGCCGCGGCGATCGACGACAACCCTTCTTGGTTCATGCGCCACATCGCGCCGGATGCCTCGGCGGCCGAGCCGCCCAGCCGACCTAGGTAGTTGAAACCGATGGTGGGGTCCGGCTCCGCCAGCTCGACGTCGGCGTTCAGATATCGCAGCAGGCCGTAGGTCAACCCGTCCGGCAGGGCCCGCAACTGCTCCTTGGCCTTTTTGATCGCTGTTCCGAGCGCAGCATCACCGGCGATCACTTGCGACCAGTCCAGCGATCCAACGGTCAATGCGACCGGGTACTTGGTGGTGAACCACCCGACCGTGCGAGACAGGTCCACATCGGCAGCCAGTTCCTCGTGGCGCCCGTGGCCCTCCACATCAATAGCGATCGGTCCACCGTCGGTCGTTAGGAACTCAGCTAGCGCCAGCGCAAAAGCGACCAACAGGATGTCGTTCACGCCGGAATGGAAAGCCGACGGAACCTCACCCAGGAGCATCCGGGTGGTCGACACGTCTAGAGCGACCGATGAGTGGCCGGCGGTGGCGAACGTATCGACGGTTGGCTGCACCGCAGGCAGCAACGCGGGGACCGCACCGACTTGCCGCCATGTCTGCGCGTGCTGCACCACGGTGCCGTCCTGCGCATGCTCGGCGAGCAGCGACGCCCAGCGGGCGAACGACGTCCCACCTGGCGGCAACTCCGCCGGTTGGTGGTTCCGGTGCTGCGTCCAGGCTGTATTGAGGTCTTCCAAAAGAATGCGCCAGGACACGCCGTCGACGGCAAGGTGGTGGATGATCACGGCCAGCTGACCGGTGGGCGCCACCCACAACGCGCTCAGCATGTCGCCGAGGGCCGGGTTGAGTCGAGAACGCGCTCTGATCAGCGCCTCGTCGGAGAGCACGTCGGCGGTGTACACGCATGCGGCCGCATCGACGGTCCCGGCGTCGGGCACCGTCAGTGACCAGCCGCCGGCGCCATCATCGTCGACGCGCAGTCGCAACGTGGCGTGCCGATCCAGCAGCGTCTGGATCAGGGTCACCACATCGGTCTCAGTCACCCCTGAGGGCGCCTGCAGCAACACCGTTTGATTGAACTGGTCAACCGGGCCGTCGACAGTTTCGAGCCACCGAATGATCGGCGTCGGCTGCACCGTGCCCAAGCCCTCATCGAGGACTGCAGTGTCACCGGCGGTCGTTCCGGCCGCGCGGGCCAGTCGTGCCACGGTCTGTTCGACGAAAATGTCACGCGGCCGGCACTTCAACCCGGCAGCACGCGCGCGAGCGGCGACCTGCATCGAGAGGATGCTGTCTCCGCCCAATTCGAAGAAAGATTCATCGATTCCGACCCGGTCGAGACCGAGGACCTCGGCGTAGATGTCGGCCAACACCTCTTCTACCGCGTCGGTGGGCGCACGGTAGGTATCAGCACCTTGATATCCCGGTGGGGGCAGGGCCCGTTTATCGAGCTTCCCGTTGACTGTGAGGGGAAGCGCGTCGAGCGCCACCACAGCCGTCGGCACCATGTAGGCCGGCAGCCGCTTGGCCAGGGCTTCGCGCACTGCGTTCGGATCGGCGGTTCCGGTCATGTAGCCGACCAACCGCTTGTCGCCGGGGCGGTCTTCACGGACGATCACCGCAGCCTGCTCCACGCCGTCGAGCCCGGCCAATGCGGCTTGTATCTCACCGAGTTCGATGCGATATCCGCGGATCTTGACCTGCTCGTCGACCCGGCCGAAATACTGCAGTTGCCCGTCAGGACCCCAGCGCACCAAATCTCCGGTGCGATACATCCGTTGTCCCGGCGACCCGAATGGACAGGCGACGAACCGCGAGGCGGTCAGCCCGACGCGGCGCACATACCCGCAGGCCACTCCGTGGCCGGCCACGTACAGCTCACCGACCACACCGGGAGGAACCGGACGAAGCCAGCCGTCGAGGACGAACAATGCCGCCCCCGGAACGGGGCCGCCGATCGGCACAACAGCCGATCCAGCGGTCAGCGGCGCACTGATCGTCGCGTACACAGTGGTTTCGGTCGGGCCGTAGCCGTTGATCATGACTCGCCCAGGTGCCCACTGATCCACGACTCCGACCGGACAAGCCTCACCGGCGGCCATCAATGCCACCGACTCCAGACCCCGGGGTGACAGCGCCGCCACCGCCGACGGGGTTTGGCTCAGTACGCTGACACGCTCCGTGATCAGCAAGGCATGAAGGTCTTCGGGTGACCGGGCGACGTCCTCGGGCACCACGACCAGTCGGCCCCCGTGCAGCAGCGCGCCCCAGATCTCCCACACCGAGAAGTCGAAGACCAACGACGACGTCTGCGTCCACACCTGCGCCGGCGACAAGTCGATCCCGACATCCATCCCATCGAACAGGCGGGTGACGTTGGAATGGGTCACGGCCACACCCTTCGGGACACCCGTGGTGCCCGAGGTGTAGATGATGTGGGCTAGGTCATCGGCAGCGGGCGCCGGCAATGCCGTGCTGGGGTGTTCGTGTATGCGAGGGTCGTCGACATCGACGACAGGCAGCCCATGCGCGGTCAGCAGGTCGGCCAAACCGCCGGTGGTGACACCGACGATCGGTGCCGCGTCCTGGACCATGAATCCGATACGGGCCGCCGGAAGTTTCGGATCGATCGGCAGGTAGGCCGCCCCGGCCTTGAGCACAGCCAGGATGGCCACGATCGCCTCAGCCGACCGGTTGAACAGCAGCGCCACGCTCTGTCCCGGACCCGCACCGTTAGCAGACAACAGGTGCGACAGCCGGTTCGCCGCCTCATCCAACTCGCGGTACGACAGTGATTGGCCTTGGTAAGTCAGGGCGTGCGCCTCGGGTGTGCGCGCCACTTGATCGGCGAACAGCGCTGGGATTGACCGCTGGGTTGCGGGCCGGCTCAGTACGGCTCGGCGACCGAAATCGTCCAAACGGATCTGCTCTTGGGCATCGAGCAGATCGATCGTCGACAGCCGCTGGTCCGGCTCGGCGGTCATCGCCCCCAACACCCGCTCGAACCGCCCGATCAGGGCCTCGATGCTTTCATCGTCGAATACGTCGGTGGCGAATTCGGCCCGAAGGCTCAGTTCGTCGCCGGGAACCGCCTGAAGAGTAAGCGAATAGTGGTTGTATTCACGCGCGTTGAACTCGGTGATGGTCAGCTCGTGGTCGCCCGCCAACGCAGCAGGGTCAAGCGGGTAATTCTCGTAGACGAAGAGCGTGTCGAAAAGTTTGTCGTGACCCGAGAGGCGGTGTATCTCGCTGAGCGCAAGATGCTGGTGATCCAGTGTGCGGCTGTAAGCGTCCTGCAGCTGGTCGAGCAAGTCCGCCGTGGTGGTTGCCGACGTGATGTCCGCCCGCACCGGGACCGTGTTGATCAGCAACCCAACCATCGACTCAGCGCCCAGCACTTCGGCGGGGCGGCCGGATACGGCGGTACCGAAGGCAACGTCACGCTGACCGGTCAGCGAACTCAACAGCAACGCCCAGGCGGCCTGGAGAACGACGTTGACAGTGGTGAACCGCGAGCGCGCCAAGTCGCTCACCGCCTGGGTGAGGTGCCGAGGCAATCGGCGAGCGGCAACACCTCGGCTTGCGACTTCCAGCCGGTCCGGCGGGCCCAACAAGGTTGGGCTCTCGAAGCCGGCCATCACCTCACGCCAGGCCGCCTGGGCGGCTTCGCGGTCCCGTTCAGCCAGCCAACTGACGAACCTGCGATAGGGCGTAGCCGGGGGCA
>NZ_LZJE01000119.1:0-6363 GCF_001666865.1 Mycobacterium sp. E136 | reverse complement strand
CCGATGCCGTAGATCTCGTCCTGGGTGCCGTCGGACTTGTTGACGATCTGCTTCCAAAAACCGACGATCTCGCCCTGCTTGTCGTCGATGATCACCTTTTGGTACTCGTACACCCAGTTTTCGAGGCCCTCCATCTCGAGACCCAGGGCGACGTCGCGGATTTCGTCCTTACCGACGCACATCACGTCTTCCTTGGGCCCGATGTTCCAGCCGTAGGTCGCGTCATCGGTGTAGAAGTCCGCCAACGGCTTCCAGTCACCGTTGCGTTCGGCTTCCCGATTGGTCTCCAGCCATTGCTCGACCCATTTCTCGAGCGCTTCGCGGGGTAAAGACGGCATTGTCAATCTCCTATTTCTCGGATGGCCAGTGCCTGGGTTGGGCACATGTCGACGGCGTTTTGAATTTCGTCGCGGGCGTCGTCGGGCGGTTCTGCGTCGAGGATCTCGACCTTTCCGCGCTTGGGCACCCTGAAGTAATCGGGCGCCTCGAGCTCACACATCGCGTGGCCCTGACACAGGTCAAGGTCTACTTCGACTCTGTAGCAACCCATTTCGAATCCCTACCTGGTCCGCCTGCGGTACCGGGCTTTAGCCGGCCGTTGCAACTGCACCACCATCTTCGAATGGTCGTTGCGGTAACTGTCGGCGGGCTGGGCCATCTCGAACTCGTACTCGCGCAACAGCACCGAGAAGATCGCCTTGATCTGCATCTGGGCAAACGCCGCGCCGACGCAGCGATGCCTGCCCGCGCCGAACGGAATCCACGTCCACCGGTTGGCGATGTCGGCCTGCTCGGGTTTGTTGTAGCGATCCGGGTTGAACGCATCGGGTTCGGGGAAGTCCTCGGGGATCCGGTTGCTGATCGCCGGCGAGGCCGCCACGAAGTCGCCCTTGTGAATGGGGAACCCGGCCACCTCGAACTCACCCTGCGCCACCCGCATCAGGATGATCAGCGGCGGGTGCAGCCGCAGCGTCTCCTTGACCACGTTGTCCAGCAACGGGATTTGGCGCAGCGCGTGGAAGCTCACCTCCTGGCCGTCGGCGTAGAGCTCATCGAGCTCGGCCTGCACCTTCGCGTAGATCTCGCGGTGGCGGATCAACTCGATCAGCGTCCACGCCGAGGTCCCCGAACTGGTGTGGTGCCCGGCGAACATCAGCGAGATGAACATGCCGGTGACCTCGTCGGCCGAGAATCGCGGGTTGCCCTCTTCGTCCGTGATCGACACCAGCACGTCGAGCATGTCGCGGTCGGACTTGTCCTTCGGCGGATTGGCCAACCGCTGATTCATGATCTCCTGCACCAGCCCAACGAGTTTCACCCTCGCTTCGTCACGGCGACGGAAACTCTCGATCGGCAGGTACGGGTCGACGTAGCACAGCGGGTCGGTCCCGCGCTCGAGGTCGTGGTAGTACTCGGCGAACCGGTGGTCGAGCTGGTTACGGAACTTGAGTCCGATCAGGCACGCCGTCGAGGTGTAGATCGTCAGCTCGGCGAAGAAGTCGAGTAGTTCGATCTCGCCCTCGTCGCCCCAGTCGGCGATCATCTTTTTGACTTCGCCCTCGATGGTGGTCGCGTGGCCCTTCATGTGCTCACCGCGCAGCGCCGAGTTGTGCAGCATCTCCTTGCGGCGCTCGGGGCTGGCGTCGAAGACCACGCCCTTCCCGAAGATCGGCGTCATGAAGGGATAGGCCTCGGCCTGGTCGAGATCCTCGTCGGCCGAACGGAAGAAGAACTCGTTGGCCTCGGCGCCGGAGAGCAGGATGACGTGCTTGTCCACCAACTGGAACCAGCCGACATCGCCACATTCCTCCCGGACCCGCTTCATCAGACCGATCGGATCGGTGCGGAACTCCTCGAGGTGCCCGTGTTCTTCTTCGCCGCCGGAAACCCGGGGCACGATCGCGGTCGTCATGACTTCAAGTTCTCCTCGTTCAGCTTCAGCTGCTGGCGTTCTGCGGGCGCACTGGTCAACGGGGCTTCGGGCTGAAGCTCCATGTTCGCGATGAACCCGCCGCGCGGGGTCTCGGCCACGAAGGCGATGGCGCGGGCAAGGTCGGCGGCCCGCAGGAAGTAGTCGTGTCGGGCCTGGCCCCACTTCGCCCAATCCTCGAGGGCCGGGCCGATCTTCTCGGCGGGCAGGCTCCAACCCATGCTGGTCTTGGTGGGTCCGGGGTGCACGATCGAGGCGCGAACACCGGTGCCTTCCAACTCCATCTGGAAGTTGTGGACCATGGCCAGCAGCGCCGCCTTGGCCGCGCCGTAGGCGCCCATGTGCGGCCGCTGGCGCAGCGCCACATCGGATCCCACGAAAATCAGGTCACCGCGCTGGCGTTCGAGCATGCCGGGCAGCACCGCAGCCGCCAACCGGTTGGCGCCGACCAGGTGGATCTGCAGCTGCGACTCGAACTCGTCGGTGGTGATCTCGGCGAGCTTGCCGAAGTAGGTGTCGCCGGCGCCCGCCACCAACACCTCGACGTCGCCGAGCGCCTCGACCGATTGCGCGACGAAGGTTTTCACCGAGTTGGGATCGGTGACGTCGAGGTGAAACCCGACAGCCTCGCCGCCGTCGGCGTTGATCTTGCCGACGATGTCTTCGAGCTTCTCGACGCGGCGAGCGCCGAGTGCAACGGGAAAGCCGCGCGCGGCCATCTCGATCGCCGTCGCCTCGCCGATTCCGGAGGAGGCGCCCGCAACGATGGCGGGGCGCCGTTCGGGCAGGGGGTCGAACCGGGGCATCAGACAGTCTCCACAGTGATCGGAAGGTGAGCGAATCCGCGGACATTGCTCGAATGGACGCGGACGGCGTTGGCCTCGTCCACCTCGTATCCGCGGATTCGCTTGAACAACTCGGTCAGCGCGACCCTTGCCTCCATACGCGCCAGGTGCGCGCCGAGGCAGAAGTGGGCACCACTACCGAAACTCATGAGCTTGGAGCCGATTTCGCGACCGATCACGAATCGGTCGGGATCGTCGAACACCCGCTCGTCGCGGTGAGCCGATCCGGGTAGCAAGAGCAGGACGTCACCGTCGGGGATGGTGGTGTCGTACAACGTCAGCTCACCCGCGACGGTCCGCGCGAGGATCTGGCTGGAGGTGTCGTAGCGCAGCGTCTCCTCGACCCACAGCGGCACCCGATCCAGGTCGGCGTAGACGGGCGTCAGCTGGTCCGGGTTCTTGTGACCCCAGAACGCCGCGTTCGCAAGCAGTTTCGTTGTGGTCTCGTTACCGGCGATCACCATCAGGAACATGAAGCCGAGGATCTCGTCGTCGGTGAGCCGATCACCGTCGATCTCGGCCTCGAGCAACGCGGTGGTCAGGTCGTCGGTGGGCTTCTTACGGCGCTCGGCCACCATGCCCTGGTAATAGACGATCAAGTTGATCGACGCCTCGACGGCCGAGGGCGGCACATCGGTGACGCCTTCGTCCCGGTGCATCACGCCGTCGGCCCAGGCGCGTACCTGCGTGCGATCGGCTTCGGGCACACCCATCAGTTCCGAGATGACGTCCATCGGAAGCTTTCCGGCGAACTCGTCGACGTAGTCGACTGTTTCGTCCGAACGCGCTTTCTCCAACATGGTGTCGAGGTGCTGCACCGCGATCTCGGTGACCCGCGGCTCCAGCTCCCGAATTCGCCGCGGCGTGAAGCCCTTCGACACCAAGGTGCGCAGCCTCAGATGGTCCGGGTCGTCCATCGCGAGGAAGGACATGGTCTTCGACGCGTGTGGTCCGCGCGACGCCGGATCCAGGGACACCCCGAACTTGTTCGACAACGTGGTGCTGTTGCGAAAGCCCTGCAGGACATCCTGGTGCCGCGACAACGCCCAGAAGCCGAGCTCGTCGTTGCGGTACAGCGGCGCCTCGTCGCGCAACCGCTTGTAGTACGGATACGGATCCTCGTGGAAGTCGTAGTCGTAAGGGTCAAGCACGATTTCGCTGATGGTCACTACTCGTCTCCGGCGCTTTGGTTCATTGATTCTCTCCGAGAATGAGGCCGACGACATAGCTGAGCCGGTCGGCGATTTGGTGATAGGTGAAGACCCCGCTGCCCGCGTTGACCAGCGCTCCGAAGAACGTCATCTCCAGCGCGGCCAAGGCGCGCGGGTCGGCCTCCGGACCCATGGCCGACCGAATACGGCGGTGGATCTCGGCGCCGATGCGGTCGCGCACCGCACGCACCGCCGCATCGCTGCTACTGAGAAGCGCAGTCGTGCACGCCGCGGCGACCTCCGGTTCGTCGGCGACCATCAGCGCCATGGCGCGCAACGTCTTCTCGACGCGGGCGACCCTGTTCTCGTTCACGTCGGTGAAGTACGGGACTTGACGCATCAGGTCCAGGTACACCTCGGCGATCAGATGGTTCTTCGACGAGAAGTAGGTGTACGCGGTGGCGGGCGCGACCTTGGCTCTGGCGGCCACGGCACGCACGGTCAGATCGGCATACGAGGACTCGCGCAGCATCTCCACGCCGGCGCCGAGCACCTTGCGGAACGTCTCCTCCTGACGGCGGTTCCGCGGTGTTTCGCCGGTACTGTCAGGCGCCGAGCCTGTGACCGCAACCACGGGTTCGCTGGACACCTGTCCAAGTTATCGGACCATCGTCACGATCCGCAAGTACGCAGCTAGAAAACCCTATGCTTGCCAGTCGCCATGCCAGGGGACTATCGTTCGGTCCATCAATTCGGACAGTTGTCCAGCAATGGTGAACGGAGACGGCATGGCGGTGCTGGCGAATCGGGAAAGTCTGCTGCTGATCGACGGCAAGCTCGTCGCGGGCGGCGGCGGGTCGTTCGAGACCGTCAACCCCGCCACCGAGGAAGTGCTTGGCGTCGCGGCCGACGCCACAGCCGACGACATGGGCCGCGCGATCGAAGCGGCCCGCCGGGCGTTCGACGAAACCGACTGGTCGACCAACACTGAGCTGCGGGTGCGTTGCCTGCGCCAGCTGCAAGCGGTGCTCAAGGAGCACATCGAAGAGCTGCGCGACATCACGATCGCCGAGGTCGGCGCGCCCCGGATGTTGACATCGGCGGCCCAGCTGGAGGGCCCGGTCGAGGACCTGAGCTTCTGCGCCGACACCGCCGAGTCCTACCAGTGGATCACTGATCTGGGGGAAGCGTCGCCGATGGGCATCAAGACCCGTCGCCGCATCGCCCGTGAGGCAGTCGGTGTCGTCGGCGCCATCACACCGTGGAACTTCCCGCACCAGATCAACCTGGCCAAGCTCGGCCCGGCGTTGGCCGCGGGCAACACCATCGTGCTCAAGCCGGCGCCGGACACCCCGTGGTGCGCGGCCGCCGTCGGGGAGCTGATCGCCGAGCACACCGACATCCCCCCGGGTGTCGTCAACATCATCACCTCCAGCGACCACGGGGTCGGCGCGCTGTTGTCGAAAGACCCTCGGGTGGACATGGTTTCGTTCACCGGGTCGACGGCCACCGGGCGCAGTGTGATGGCCGACGGTGCCGCCACGATCAAGAAGGTTTTCCTCGAACTCGGCGGTAAGTCGGCGTTCCTGGTGCTTGACGACGCCGATCTCGCCGGTGCCTGTTCGATGTCGGCGTTCACCGCGTCGATGCACGCGGGGCAGGGCTGCGCCATCACCACCCGCCTGGTGGTGCCGCGCGCCCGCTACGACGAGGCGGTCGAGGCCGCCGCGGCGACGATGGGCGGGCTGAGGCCGGGCGACCCCCAGGACGCCGGAACCATCTGTGGCCCACTCATTTCCGCCCGCCAGCGCGACCGTGTCCAGGGTTACCTCGACTCGGCGATCGATGAGGGCGGGAAGTTCGCCGTCGGTGGCGGCAGGCCGGCCGACCGGGACGCGGGATTCTTCATCGAACCCACTGTGATCGCGGGACTCGACAACAGAGCCAAGGTTTCGCGTGAGGAGATCTTCGGGCCGGTGCTGACGGTGATCGCTCACGACGGCGACGACGACGCCGTCCGCATCGCCAACGATTCGGCCTACGGCCTTTCCGGCACCGTGTTCTCGGCCGACGAAGAACGCGCGAACCGGGTCGCGGCGCGGATGCGTGTCGGCACCGTCAACATCAACGGCGGCGTCTGGTACTCGGCGGACATGCCCTTCGGCGGATACAAGCAGTCCGGAATCGGTCGGGAGATGGGGCTGGCCGGATTCGAGGAATACCTGGAGATCAAGGCGATCGCCACGGCGGTTTGACCCCGCCGAACGTGGATTACCAGCACGCGGAAGTGCGCGAGAACGTGCATCGATGCCACGCTCGGCAGAGGAGAGGATAGGTATATGGGGCAGTTCAACGACAAGGTGGCGATCGTCACCGGCGCCGGCGGCGGCATCGGACAGGCGTACGCCGAGGCGTTGGCCCGCGAGGGCGCCGCCGT
>NZ_LZJE01000118.1:0-2764 GCF_001666865.1 Mycobacterium sp. E136 | reverse complement strand
ACAGCGTCGAGCCGGGTGCGACGGGAGTGTGGGTGTGGATCACTCGGCCCGACCCGTTCTCGCAGAATCCCGCGGAGTTCTACACCAGCGACATGATCGTCAAGATCTGACGCGTTCGGTCAGGCGTCGAAGACGACGGTCAACTCGTCTCCGCGGCGTTCCACCCGCATCCCGGCGCGCCGCGCCACGGCGGCTACCGCTGCTGCATCCGCCGGTTCGGATCGCGTGCTCGCCAAGATTCGCGCGAGTCGCCCCTTGTGCGCCTTGTTGAAGTGGGTCACCACACTGCGGCGACCGTCGGATTTCTCGGCCACCACATCGACGCGGACAGCGTCGGGGAGCCGTCCGAGCGCCGCGTACGAACCGGATCGGAGATCCACGACGAGCTCGTCGGCCGACCACTTGGCGAGGACGGGTTCCAGCAGTGGGCGCCACCGTGCCGCCAGCGTCGGCCGACCCGGCAGCTTCGATGTCGCCGAGAGCCGGTACGCAGGCACCGGATCATCGGCGCGCAACAGCCCGAACAGCGCCGAGCCGACGGCCAGCCGCGACCGTGCACGGGATGCGGCTGCGCCGTGCAGCGACCCGACGTCCAAGGCGTCGTAGAGGACACCGGTGTAACGGCTGATCGCGGGCAGCGTCGGTGCGCTGCGCAACTCGGCGTTGCGATCGATCTCGGCGTCCTGCGAGGCGGATAGCCCCAAGGCGCGCCGACAGGCCGGCCGGTCGGCGGCTAGGTCCACCAGTTCATCGACGAGTTCGGTGCGCAGTGGCCCGAGCTCCGGCGAACTGAGGGACTCCAGGCGCAGCGGCGGCCCGTCGCCGCCGACCCGCTTGGTTTCCGAGGGCGGAAGAAGCACGATCACGCCGCAGAGGTTATCCGGGCGCGGGTCGCGCTCAGGCCGGAGGCAGCGGTGCCGGAGGCGGCGGCGGCGCGAACGGATCCGCCGGAGGCGGGGCAGGAGCGGGAGGCGGCGGCGGCGGCGCGAACGGATCGGCCGGGGCGGCGGGCTCGTGGCCAGCCATCATCACGACCGGCGCGGCCGGCGCACCGGGGACCATGGGCTGCTCGGGCGGCACCGGCAGGAACATGTGCTTGGTGAACTGGCCCTGGTAGGCGCCACCGCCGCCGACCTTTACGCCGCCGCCCTCACCGGACGAGACGGGCGTGCCGTCGGGCAGGGTGGCCGCGGTGTGGCCGCTGTTCCAGCCGACGACCAGCGCACCCGGCTGAGTGCCGTACTGGAACCCGCGCTCGAGCAGGGCGTTCTCGATGTTTCCCGTGTTGAACCGGTCGCCGTAGACGGGCCGACCGGTGGCTGCATTCGTCACCCAAGACACCAGGCCCGAGCAGTCCGTACCGGCCGGCGAGTCGCCGCCGGAGACGTACGGCGTGCCGGACACCTGGTTTACAAGCGTCAAAAGCGTGGCAATAGCAAACATGCGGTCGGACGCTACAAGCGTCGCGGCAACGCCGCCAAATTCTGTGACAGCGTTCACAGCCTGCAGTTTCTATAGTGTACTTCACGAATAGCATTGCAGAATCTCGCTTTTCAAGCTAACTCAGCAACGTCGATTACCACTGGCCAATTCGTCGGCGCGGCAACCGAATTGCCGCCGCGCGGCCCGATCAAGATCTGAAATCCCTTGTAACCCCGCTTATCCCGGCGACCAGTGGCGACGAAGCGGGTATGGTTCAGCCGACCGCCACCAGCAACGGGACCGTCTGTTCAGCGAAGGTGAGCGAGCCATGCTGCCCGACCAGTGACGATTCCATTGGTTCGACGGTGCGCCGGACGATCGCCGCAGAGCCGCGGGCGGCGGCGACGACGTCGCCGATCCTGGGCCGCACGTCGTCGCTGACCTGCGGCCCGAACCAGCCGGCGTCGATGGCTTCGTCGCGCGAGAGCACCCATGCCCGCTCGCCCAGCGTCGCCCGCCAGGCGGCGAGGACGTCGTCGCGTGAGCCGTCCTCTATATAGAGGTGTCGAGCCCGCGCCTCGCCGCCGATCGCCTGCACCCCTTGTTGGAGTGCGGGCGCGGCATCGACGTCGACCGTTTCGGCATCGGTGACCTCGACCATGCCGTGGTCGGCCACCACGGCCAACAGACCGCCGGCCGGAAGGGCCTCGATCACCGACTCGATCAGGGTGTCGATCTGCCGCAGCTGCAAGCGCCATTGAGGCGATCCGGGGCCGTATATATGTCCCAGCATGTCGAGATCGGCGTGGTAGCCGTAGCAGAAACCGCGGTCGGACACCGTGGCTCGTACGGCGGCGGCGAGGTCACCGAGCGCATGGACGCCGACGAAGCACCCGCCGCGCAGCACGGCGCGGGTCAGGCCAGAGCCGGTGAACTGGGCGCCGGAGATGACGCTGACGGCGACACCCGCCGAGGCCGCCCGCTCGAACGCGGTCGGGATGGGCTGCATCTGTTCGGGCACGACCGTGTTGCGAAGGTCCTGGCCCCAAGGGTGTGGCCGCCACCGTAGGGCGTTGATGACACCGGCGTCCGGTACCCGAAAGGAGTAGCCGACGAACCCGTGCTCACCGGAGTGACGGCCGGTGCCGACGGCCGCCAGACCCGCGGCGGTGGTCGACGGAAAACCCACGGTCAGGGCCCGACCGCGCAACGAGGCCATCGCGGGCGCATCGGCGGCGTTGCGGTCGAGAAGGTCGGCGCCCAGCCCGTCGACCAGCAGCACGCAGGCCCCGGCCAGGTCGTCGGGGAGTCCGAGGGCGTTGTGGAAGCCGTCCGCGCCCAT
>NZ_LZJE01000117.1:0-29973 GCF_001666865.1 Mycobacterium sp. E136 | reverse complement strand
GGCTCTACCGATGCGAGTGTTCACCCGCGATCGGCAACCCACGTCCATTTGCAGCCCGAGGCCTTCGGCCTCGAGTCGATCCGCTAGCGCAGCGCGGCTTTGTAGTTCTTCTTCGCCGCGCGGCGCAGTTGGACCATGCGCGCCATTCCCGCGAGCGCGGCGATCAGACCGCCGCACACCGCGGCGAGCAGGATAGCCACCCCCAAAGGCAGCTGCCAGCGCCAGCCGAGGAACGCGAACTGCGCCGACTCGGTGTTCTGCGCGATGAAGATCAGCAGGACGATCAGGATGAGCAGGCCGCTGATGACCGCGGTCCACAGCGCGGCGGCCCGGGTGAAGTGGACCTTGTTGACCGACGGTGGCGTGTGCTCGGCGATCTCGTCGTCCGTCGGCGGAACCGGCGGCCCTGGGTTGGGCGGGCCGTAGGGCTCCGGGTCGTTCTGCGCTGACGCCCCATACGGATCGGTACTCATGGCTCCATCTTTGCCCTTTCGCGTGCCCGGCAAACGACGTTTGACGTGGACCGTCGAATCGATGACCAGACAAACCGCGCGTAGCTGCGGCGATGTCGATACTGTCGGGTTCATGACCTCGATGCCGCGACGCCGGCGCCGGCCGCTCGTCGTGGTGGTGGTTCTCGCGTTCCTGATGAGCACGTCCTGTGGCAGCTCGAACCCGCTCGGTGGCGGCGAGATTTCCGGTGACCTCAAGACGATCGCGGTGGGATCGGCGGATTTCACCGAGTCGAAGATCATCGCCGAGATCTACGCCCAGGCCCTGGAGGCCAACGGCTTCACCGTGCGCCGCCAGTTCGGGATCGGCAGCCGCGAGACCTACATCCCCGCGGTGCAGGACCACTCCATCGACCTGATCCCGGAGTACACGGGCAACCTGCTGCAGTACTTCGACGAGGACACCACCGCCACCACTCCCGACGCGGTTCTGCTCGAACTGTTCAAGGTGCTGCCCGGGGACCTGTCGATCCTGTATCCGTCTCCCGCCGAAGACAAGGACACCCTCGCGGTGTCCGAGGCGACCGCGCAGCGGTGGAATCTCAAGACCATCGCGGATCTGGCCAAGCACTCGCCGGAGGTGAAAGTCGGTGCGCCTTCGGAGTTTCAGACCCGCGTGACCGGTCTGGTGGGGCTCAAGGAACGCTACGGCCTCGACATCGCGCCGGCGAACTTCGTCGCGATCAGTGACGGCGGCGGTCCGGCGACCGTGCAGGCGCTCAACAGCGGGGCGGTCACCGCCGCGAACATCTTCAGCACCTCACCGGCGATCGAGCAGAGCAGGCTCGTCGTGCTCGAGGACCCCGAAAACGTGTTCCTCGCCGCCAATGTGGTGCCGCTGGTGGCGTCGCAGAAGATGTCCACCGATCTCAAGACTGTGCTCGACGCGGTCAGTGCGAAGCTGACCACCGAGGCCCTGATCGAGCTCAACACCTCGGTCGAGGGCAACCGTGGCATCGATCCCGACGAAGCGGCGCAGAAGTGGATCGCGGACAACGGATTCGACAGGCCGGTGCAGAAGTGATCGAGTTCGCTAACGTCACCAAACGCTATCCGGACGGCACGGTCGCCGTCGACGACCTGACGCTCGCGGTGCCCGAGGGAACGCTGACGGTTTTCGTCGGCCCGTCCGGCTGCGGCAAGACCACCTCGATGCGGATGATCAACCGGATGATCGAGCCCAGCTCGGGCACCCTGACCGTCGACGGCCACGACATCACCAAGGTCGATCCGGTCCAACTGCGGCTCGGCATCGGATACGTGATCCAGAGCGCGGGACTCATGCCGCACCTTCGGGTGGTCGACAACGTGGCCACCGTCCCGGTGTTGCGGGGCGAATCACGGCGCAGCGCACGGCGATCCGCGCTCGAGGTGATGGAACGCGTCGGCCTCGATGTGAAGCTCGCCGATCGCTACCCGGCGCAGTTGTCGGGTGGCCAGCAGCAGCGGGTCGGGGTGGCCCGGGCGCTGGCCGGCGACCCGCCGATCATGCTGATGGACGAACCGTTCAGCGCCGTCGACCCAGTCGTGCGCGAGGAACTGCAGGCCGAGATCGCCCGTCTGCAAAGCGAATTACGCAAGACGATCGTGTTCGTCACCCACGACATCGACGAGGCGGTCAAGCTCGGCGACAGGGTGGCCGTGTTCGGACGCGGCGGGGTGCTGCAGCAGTACGGCGACCCCGCGTTCGTGCTGTCGAATCCGGCCAACGAGGAGGTGGCGGCGTTCGTCGGTGCCGACCGCGGCTACCGCGGGCTGCAGTTCTTCCACGCGTCGGGCCTGCCCCTGCATGACGTCGGCCACGTCGACGAAAGCGAGCTGGACACCCTGGATCTGGGGCCCGACGACTGGCGGCTGGTCACCAAGGACAACAGAAAACCGTATGCCTGGATCAACGCCGACGGTGTCGCCCTGCGCCGCAGCGGAAAGTCGCTCTACGACAGCACGATCGGCGGCGGATCGCTGTTCCGCCCGGACGGTACGCTGCGCAACGCGCTCGACGCGGCGTTGTCCTCGCCGAGCGGGCTGGGGGTCGCGGTCGACGACGACGGGCGGCTGATCGGCGGGGTGAGGGCCGACGACGTCCTGGCAGAACTCGAAAAGCAGCGTCGCGTACCGGAGTTGGGCTAGCGGATGCGGTATCTGCTCAACCACCTCGACGACCTGTGGGCGTTGACGGTGATCCACCTGCGGCTGTCTCTGATCCCGATCGTGCTGGGCCTGATCATCGCCGTGCCGTCGGGCGCGGCGATCCAGCGCACCTCCGCGCTGCGACGGCTGACCACGGTCACCGCCAGCATCGTCTTCACGATCCCATCGTTGGCGCTGTTCGTGGTGCTGCCGCTGATCATCCCGACCCGCATCCTCGACGAGGCGAACGTGATCGTGGCGCTGACGCTCTACACCGTCGCCCTGCTGGTGCGTGCGGTGCCGGAGGCACTGGACGCGGTGTCGCCGACGGTTCTCGACGCCGCGACCGCGGTCGGATACCGGCCGCTGACGCGAATGGTGAAAGTCGAACTACCCCTTGCCGTTCCGGTACTTATCGCCAGCCTGCGCGTGGTGGCCGTCACGAACATCTCGATGGTGTCGGTCGGTTCGGTGATCGGCATCGGCGGGCTGGGCACCTGGTTCACCGAGGGCTACCAGGCCAACAAGAGCGATCAGATCGTCGCCGGCATCATCGCGATCTTCGTGCTGGCGATCGTCATCGACACGCTCATCATGCTCCTGGGTAGGGCGCTCACCCCGTGGACGCGTGCGGCACGCGGGCGTCGGACATGGGGCCGGGCGAGGGCCGCGTCATGACGGGGCCGATGGATTTCCTGCGGGAGGCGCTGGCCTACCTCTTCACCGCCGCCAACTGGGGCGGCCCCGCCGGACTGCTCGCCCGCACCCTCGAACACCTCGAATACACCGTGGTGGCGCTGTTCTTCTCGGCGGTCATCGCGATTCCGATCGGGATGCTCATCGGCCACACCGGCCGCGGAACATTTCTCGTCGTCACGGGCGTGAACGCGCTGCGCGCGCTGCCGACGCTCGGTGTGCTGCTGCTCGGTGTGCTGCTGTGGGGGCTGGGGCTGGTACCGCCGACCGTCGCATTGATGCTGCTGGGCATACCGCCCGTACTGGCGGGCGCCTATGCCGGCATCGCCAACGTGGATCGCACCGTCGTCGACGCCGCGCGCTCGATGGGAATGACCGAACGGCGCATCCTGCTGCGCGTCGAGACGCCGATCGCGTTGCCGTTGATCCTCGGCGGGCTGCGCACCGCCACGCTGCAGATCGTCGCGACCGCGACGGTCGCCGCGTACGCGAGCCTCGGCGGGCTCGGACGCTATCTGATCGACGGCATCAAGGTGCGCCAGTTCCATCTGGCGTTGGTCGGCGCGTTGATGGTGACGGCGCTGGCGTTGATCCTCGATGCGGCACTGGCGTTGGCGGTGTGGCTCTCGGTGCCGGGAACCGGACGGCTCAGTATCCGGGGGCGGCGCATGCCGCAGCCGTTCCTCGGTGACGAAGTCGTTCTCGAATCCCGCCCCGGCGCAACATCACAGCGCGACCGAAAAACCACCGACCATGCACGTTACGAACGAGGGGACCCTTCGCATACGGTATAGGGGTGAGTGAAGCAGGCGGCTCCGAAAAGTCATGGCCGGCGATTCTGACCTGGCGGGCGCACGACGTCCCGCGGATGGAATCGGTCCGGGTGCATGTGTCGGGCAACCGCATCAAGGCGTACGGCCGAATCGTGGCCGCCGCGACGCCGTCTCATCCGGCGTTCTCCGCCGACTATGACTTGGTGACCGACGAAACCGGCGGCACCAAACGGCTCTCCATGACCGTCACGCTCGCCGAGCGCGAGCGCCAGCTGTCGATCGCCCGCGACGAAGAGAACATGTGGCTGGTTCAGCAGCACACCGGAGAGTCGCGCCGCGCCGCCTACGACGGCGCGCTCGACGTCGACGTGATCTTCAGTCCCTTCTTCAACGCGCTGCCGATCCGGCGCAGCGGGCTGTATCAGCGGACGGACTCGATCAGCTGCCCGGTGATCTACGTACGGCTTCCCGAATTGTCGGTCGAGACGGCGGTCATCAGTTACAGCAGCGCCGAGGATGGCATCAAACTGCACTCGCCCGTCGCCGACACCACGATCGCCGTCGACTCGGACGGGTTCATCCTCGACTACCCAGGACTGGCAGAGCGGATCTGATCACCCCGCCCGCGCGTCCCGAGGCGGCCAGTTCCTCGCGCCACCGATCCTCGCCGATCACGACCGTCACGATCTCCGGCCTACCGAAGTTGTCGTAGCGGATTCGGGCGGCGTGGCCGGTCTCGACGAGGTCGGTCAACGGTTTGTGCGCGGCCAGTGCGTCGCGTGCCTGAGTGAGCAGTTCGAGCGTGTGGTCGAGCACCGGCAGAAGTTCGTCGGCGTTGGCCTCGCACATCGCCCGCACCAGGTCAGGCGCGGTGGCGGCGACCCGGGTGCCGTCGCGGAACGACCCAGCCGCCAGCGCGAACGCCAGCGGCACCTCGCCGGCGGTGGCGGCCAGCGCCTCGGCCAGCAGGTGGGGCAGATGCGAGATCGTCGCGGCGGCCGCATCGTGTTCGTCCGAACGAGCAGGGACGACGACCGCGCCGCAGTCCAGCGCCAGGTCCATGACCAGGCTCCAGACCTGCGGGTCGACGTGTTCGTCGACGCTGATCACCCACGGCGCGCCCACGAACAACCGGGCGTCGCCCGCCGTCCACCCCGAATGCGCGGTGCCCGCCATCGGATGGCCGCCGACGAATCGCTCCAGCAGGCCGAAGGACCGTACCTCCTGCAGCACAGCGGATTTCACGCTCGTCACATCGGTCAGCGGACAGTTCGGGGCCGCCTCACGGATGTGGCCGAGCATCTGGCCCAGCGCTGGCACCGGTACCGCGAGGACGATCAGCGCGTCGTCGCCCGCCGCCCGCTCCAGCACCGCATCGAGGTCTTCGGAGGCGTCGAACCCGTCGGCGGTCGCGGCCTGGACGCCCTCCAGCGACCGGTTGTAACCGAACACCTCCCGCCCCGCCGCCGCGGCCGCGCGCATCACCGAACCACCGATCAGCCCCAAGCCGAGCACGCAAACCGGTGTGTTGGTCACCCACCAAGGTTGGCACATCGGAGGCCATCGACCGACGTCAGGCTTGGTGGTCGATTCCTGGTCAAGGGCATGGACGGCGACTACCGTAGGCCGACATGGGAGCACAGCGTGCGCCGGCGCGGGAGCAGTCCACGGACACTCCCGACGGCTTCGGCGTCGCCGTCGTCCGCGAAGACGGCAAGTGGCGGTGCGCGCCGATGCGCAGGGCGGCACTGACCAGCCTCACCGCAGCCGAGCGGGAATTGCGCGAAATCCGCAGCGCGGGAGCCGTGTTCGGGCTGCTCGACGTCGACGACGAGTTCTTCGTGATCGTGCGTCCGGCCCCCTCCGGCGCGCGGTTGTTTCTGTCGGACGCCACCGCCGCGCTGGACTACGACATCGCCGCGGAGGCGCTGGAGATGCTCGACGCCGACATCGAGCCCGAGGAACTCGAGGAGGCCGAACCGTTTGAGGAGGGCGATCTGGGCCTGCTTTCCGACGTGGGCCTGCCCGAGGCCGTGCTCGGCGTCATCCTCGACGAATCCGACCTCTACGCCGACGAACAGCTGGGTCGGATCGCGCGCGAGATGGGTTTCGCCGACGAGTTGTCGGACGTGCTCGACCGCATGGGTCGGTGATTGCCGACGATCCCCGACGATGAGGCGCTGATCCGCGCCGCCCTCGAGGCCGCAACGGCTGCGGGTCCCCAGGACGTACCGATCGGCGCCGTCGTCGTCTCGGCCGCCGGCACCGAACTCGCCCGGGCGGCCAATGCGCGCGAAGCTCTCGGCGATCCCACCGCGCACGCCGAGATCCTCGCGATCCGGGCCGCGGCGGCCGCACTCGGCGACGGTTGGCGGCTGGAGGGCGCCACGCTGGCGGTCACGGTCGAGCCCTGCACGATGTGCGCGGGCGCGCTGGTGATGGCCCGGGTGGCGCGCGTGGTGTTCGGCGCGTGGGAGCCCAAGACGGGAGCGGTCGGGTCGCTGTGGGATGTGGTGCGCGACCGGCGGCTGACGCACCGGCCACAGGTGCGCGGGGGTGTGCTGGCCGACGAGTGCGCGGCGCCGCTGGAGGAGTTCTTCTCCCGACAGCGATTGGAGTAGACCGGTGCCCGCCCGGTAAGCTGCCACTCGGTGGCGTGTCCGAGCGGCCTAAGGAGCACGCCTCGAAAGCGTGTGACGGGTAACCCCCGTCCGAGGGTTCAAATCCCTCCGCCACCGCCACAACGATTCAGGCACTATTGTCAGGATCTGTCACTGAAGCAGAGGTCGAGGCGACCGCGGTGACCAACCCGAGAGAATTGGCATATGCGCGCGCTTCATGACCAAGACCCCTCGGCCTCGGCCGGCGGTGGCGCTGCGCTGCGCCCGTTTTCGGTGCTGCTCATCGAGGATGACCGCGGTGACGCCATCCTGGTCGAGGAACTGATCGCCGACGCCGACTCCAATATCAAGGTCGTGTGGGCCCCCAACATGGAGGACGCCGAACATCAGCTCGAGGTCTTCCGGCCCGACTGCGTGCTGCTCGACCTGAACCTGCCCGACGCCGACGGCATCAAAGCCCTTGACCGCGTAGCCAAGCGCGACATCACGATGCCGATCGTCGTGCTGACCGGCCTCAACGACGAGCACTTCGGCATCTCCGCGGTCGCCGCGGGCGCGCAGGACTACCTCGTCAAGGGGCGCGTCGAACCGGAGACGCTACGTCGCGCACTGCTCTATGCAGTGGAGCGCAAACGCGCCGAGTTGACCGCTGTCGAACTGCACGCCAGCGAAATGCGGGCCATGGAGAATGCTCGCCTGGAGCGCGGTCTGCTGCCGTCGCCGCTGCTGCTCGATCCGCCGACGGTCGACATTGTCGCGGAGTATCGCCCCAGCCGTCAGCACACGCTGCTCGGCGGCGACTTCTACGACTTCATCCAGACCCAAGACGGCACCGTGCACGTCATGGTCGGCGACGTGGCGGGGCATGGTCCAGACGAGGCCGCTCTCGGCGTGGCGCTGCGGATCGGCTGGCGCGCTCTGACCTTCGCCGGGCTGCGGGGGAACAGCCGGATGTCGCAACTGGAGCGGATTCTGAGCACAGAACGCCCCGGTAGGAGCATCTTCGCGACAGTGGTCAGCGTCGCCATGTCCCCAAATGGACTCGGGTACGACGTCGTCTCGGCCGGACATCCTGGGATGTTGCTGCACGGGAACAACACCGTGGAGTGGATAGAACCCAGGGGCGGGTCGGCCCTCGGGCTGTACGGGCACGAATGGCCGCTGAACAGATTCGATCTGCCGCCCGGACACGGACTGGTGCTTCTCACGGACGGACTTTTCGAGGGCAGATCCGGTCACGGAACCGAACGCCTGGGCGAGGCCGGCCTGCTTGAAGTGGCCAAGGGCTATGCGCACCTGCCGGGTCGCGAGTTTGTCAACGCGCTGATCGACGACGTCGAGCGCCGCGCGCAGTCGGTGGGCGGCATCAGCGACGACATCGCTGTGGTGCGTGTCGAACGGACGACTATCGGATGAGGAGTCGCCTCACCGTCCAGGGCTGGCAGAACCTGGTGCTGTCGTTGGTGGGCATCGTCGTCATCGGTGGCGCCATCGTCGGAGCGCTGCTGTTGAACCGCACCGATGACGTCGCGCGGGAGCTGAATTTCGGCATCCAACCCGCCCGCGTCGCGGCCTACCAGCTGCAGGCCGCGCTGCGTGACCAGGAGACGGCTGTTCGCGGGTACGCCATCGCCGCCGATCGTCAGTTCCTGGACCCCTACTTCGCAGGCCAGCAGGCCGAGAGTGGCGCCGCGCAGCAAATCCGCGACAGAGTCGGACACCGGCAGGACCTCGTCGATGACCTGGACGCGATCGAGAGGCTGGCGGCAGGCTGGCGCACCACCTACGCAGACCCGCTGATCGCCTCGGTGACCCCGGGTGTGCCTAGCATCCCCGACGCTGAGACTGCCGAGCGCGGCAAGAACTCGTTCGACGTGATGCGCGATGCGTTCGATGACCAGAACCGCGATCTGGCGCAAGCCCGCCAGGACGCCGTCGACGAGCTCACTTCGGTCCAGAGATGGCGGAACACCGTGCTGATCGCTGTGGTGGCTGCGCTCCTTGCCACCGGCATCCTGCTGGCGGTGCTGGTGCGCAACGCCGTCACGAGTCCGCTGGATAGGCTCGCCGCATCGTGCCGCAGGATCACCGAGGGCAGCTTCGACGAGACGATCTCGGTGAAGGGGCCGCGCGACATCCAAGCCATCGCTGCGGACGTGGAGGACATGCGCCAGCGCATAGTCGACGAGCTCGAGGCGTCGCGTTCGGCAAGAGAGCAGCTCGGCGAGCAGGCGCTGGAACTGCAACGCTCCAACGCCGAACTCGAGCAGTTCGCCTACGTCGCGTCGCACGATCTGCAGGAGCCGCTGCGCAAGGTGGCGTCGTTCTGCCAGCTGATCGAAAAGCGCTACGGCGACAAGCTCGATGAGCGTGGCGTCGAGTACATCCGATTCGCCGTCGACGGCGCCAAGCGGATGCAGGTGCTGATCAACGACCTGCTCACCTTCTCCCGCGTCGGCAGGCTCGGCTCGACAGAAGCCGACGTCGACCTCGAGGCCGTGCTGGCTGACGCGGCCGAGAACCTGGCCACCGCGATCGAGGAGTCCGGTGCGGAGGTGGTCCGCACTGGGGTGCCGCTGCCCACCGTCAAGGGAGACCCGACCCTGCTGACCATGCTGTGGCAGAACCTGATCGGCAACGCGGTCAAGTTCCGCAAGCCCGACGTCACGCCGCGAATTGTCATCGACTGCACGGTCGGCGAGGGCATGCGCGAAGGCGCGTGGCTCTTCACGGTCACCGACAACGGGATCGGCATCCCCGAGGAGTTCGCGGAGAAGGTCTTCGTGATCTTCCAGCGGTTGCACGGCCGCGACGTCTACACCGGAACCGGAATCGGCCTGGCACTGTGCAAGAAAATCGTCGAACACCACGGCGGTAACATCTGGATCGACACCGGCTACACCGACGGCACTCGTTTCCGCTTCACGATTCCCAGCGTCGTCGACGATCCCGTCGAGGCCGAAATGGAAGGATCCACCGCATGACATTGGAAGGCCGGGCGATCGACGTACTGCTCGTCGAGGACGACCCGGGTGACGAACTGATCACCCGAGAAGCGTTCGAGCACAACAAGATCAAGAACACTTTGCACGTCGCGCACGACGGCGAGGAGGGACTGGACTTCCTATACCGCCGGGGGAGGTACGCCGATGCGCCGCGGCCGGACCTGATTCTCCTGGACCTCAACCTGCCCAAATACGACGGCAGGCAGTTGCTCGAACAGATCAAATCGGACGCCGACCTCAGCCATATCCCGGTGGTCGTGCTCACGACATCGTCGGCAGAAGAGGACATTCTGCGCAGCTACAAGCTGCACGCCAACGCGTACGTCACCAAGCCCGTCGATCTCGATCAATTCATGAACGCCGTCCGCCAGATCGACGAGTTCTTCGTTCAGGTGGTGCGGCTACCCAACTCTTGACCGCCGCGGTCGGCGTCGGCCACGTCGAAGTCCATGCGCACGGTGGTGCCCGCCGACGACCGCATCACCTCTACGTCGTTGCCCAAGGCGCGAATGATCGGCAGACCGCGGCCGCGAGTCGTCGGTTCCGTGCTCGGCGCCCGCCATTCGCCACGATCGGAAACGCGCACCACGATCCGGCCGTCCTCGACGTTCGCTTCGACCACCACCACGCCGTCGGCGGAGTTCAGATAGGCGTGTTCGACGCAGTTGGTGGCGGCCTCATTGACCGCGAGGACAATATCGGCGCCCACGGCGTCGGGCACGCCGATCGGTTCCATCCACCCGAGAAGCCGTCGACGAATCTGTGCCAGTCGATCCGCGGTGGCCGGCACTTCGATCCACAGAGGATCTGCCGGCCGCAGACGCACATCGATTACCACGCCCGTGGTTGTACCCCGCTTGCCCCGATTCATCACGTTCGTCGCGCATACGCTCTGGTCTCAAAACCGTAGCGAGGCGCAGATCACACCCGACAAACGATGAGAGGTAAGACATGCCGGTGCTGACGCCGCAGCACGAGGACTTTCCCCGCTGGTACCAGGATGTGCTGAACAAGGCGAAGCTCGCGGAGAACGGACCCGCTCGCGGCACCATGGTGATCCGGCCGACCGGCTACGCGATCTGGGAGCGGATGCAGGCCGACCTGGATGCGAGGATCAAGGCGGCGGGCGCGCAGAACGCGTACTTCCCGCTGCTGATCCCGATCACTTTCTTCGAGCGCGAGGCCGAGCACGTCGAGGGATTCAGCCCCGAACTCGCCGTCGTCACCCACGGCGGCGGCAAGCAACTGTCCGAGCCGCTGGCCATCCGGCCGACCAGTGAAGCCGTCATCGGCGAGTACATGGCCAAATGGATCGACAGCTACCGCGACCTACCGCTGCTCCTCAATCAGTGGGCCAACGTGGTGCGCTGGGAGATGCGGCCCCGAATCTTCTTGCGCACCACGGAGTTTCTGTGGCAAGAAGGCCACACCGCGCACGACGGCGAGACCGAGGCACGCGACTACGCCCGACTGATCCTGCACGACGTCTACGAGCGGTTCCTGCGCGAGGTGATGGCGGTGCCGGTGATCGTCGGGCGCAAGACCGCCAAGGAACGTTTCGCCGGCGCCGCCAACACGATGACCTGCGAGGGCGTCATGCGCGACGGCAAGGCGCTGCAGATGGCCACGTCGCACGAACTCGGTCAACGGTTTGCCCGGGCCTTCGACATCACCTACTCCAGTGCCGCGGGTTCCTCCGAGCTCTGTTGGACTACGTCGTGGGGTGCCTCGACCCGGATGTTGGGCGGGCTGATCATGTGCCACGGTGACGACTTCGGGCTGGTCGTGCCGCCCACGCTCGCCCCGGTGCAGGCCGTCGTGGTGGTGGTCAAGGACAACGGCGACGGCGGCGTCGTCCGGGCCGCCGCAACGCTGGTCGACGAGCTCCGCGCGCGCGGCGTGCGGGTGCGGTTGGATGACAACGTCGAGGCCGCGTTCGGTTGGCGGGCCACCGACTGGGACTTGCAGGGCGTGCCGATTCGCATCGAGCTCGGCCCCCGCGACCTCGACAAGAACGCGGCGATGCTCTACCGTCGCGACACCCGCGAGAAGACCGCGGTGGGCCTCGACGACGTCACCGAGCGCGTGTCCGAATTCGTCGAGAGCATCCAGGCCGACATGCTCGCCGCGGCGACCGCGCGCCGCGACGCGGCCATCGCCGACTGCGCGACGATCGACGAGGCGCGCGAGGCCGCGCAGACGGGCGTCGCACGGCTGCGGTGGGACAAAGTCGGCGTATCGGGGGAAGAAGAGCTCGCCGCGGCGGGGCTCACCGTGCGATGTCTGCAACGCGGCGACGGCACGCTGCCGGACACCGATGACGACGCCGACGCCTTGGCCTACGTCGCGCGTGCCTACTGACCAACGTCAGCCGTAGAAGATCACCTGGTAGTCGGGGGTCCACGCGCCGCCCTTGCAGCTCAGCGGAACCCCGTCGGGCGACTGGGCCACCCCGGTCGCATCCCCGCACGGCAGTCGGTTGGTGCGGATGCCGATCAGCGGGGGCGACGAGATCCAGGTGCTGCGCGAGTTGCATGCCAGCGTGTTGCCCGACGCGTCGATCCCGAAGTTGTAGCGGGTGTTCTGCACGCAGTGCGTGCCCTCCACCGCGGTGCGGTCGACGTAGGGAACACAGTTGGCGCCGTCGCAGTAGCCGGGCGACGCCGGCGCATTCGCGGCGGTCATCAGGGGTGCGGCGACGAACCCGCACGCGAGCGCAGCTGCAGCCATGAGCCTCATAGGTGGCTAGCCTAAGTGCCCCGCATCGACGGCGGGCACGGAATAGGCTCTTAACCCATGAAGCCGGTTCTGGTTGCTCTGGCCGCCGCGGCGGGTGCGGCCGTGACGATCTCCGCTCCCGCTGCCAACGCCGACGTGGTCGCGTATCTGGTCAACGTGCACGTGCGGCCGGGCTACAACTTCCCGAACGCCGACGCCGCGATCGGCTACGGCAGGACGATCTGCGACCGGGTGGCGGGCAAGATGAGCTACGGCGAGCTGGTCAACCAGGTGACCGCCGACTTCCACACCGCCGACAAGTACCAGGGCATGTACCTGATCAACCAGGCGGTCAACGAGCTGTGCCCGGCGCAGATCTGGCAGCTGCGGCAGTCGGCGGCCGGCTACACGGGGTAAACCGATCGGAAGAAAAACGGCGGCGCCCCTGTCGGGACGCCGCCTTCTCTCAGGCTCGTGACCTGACTACGGGCAGGTGACTTCGATCTCGAATGGCTTGTTGACCGGCTGCAGCGGGTTGGCCATGTCGACGCCCGTCGCGGTCCCGGAGATCTTGTAGGTCTTACCGTCCTTCTCGGCCTTGGCTTCGCCCTGGCCGGCGCCGCTCTGGTAGCCCAGCGTCACGCCGTTGACGTTGCCCAGGCCGACGGACTGCACGGTCGGTTCGTCACCGGAGCTGACGACGGCGCCGATGCCCGTGGTCGCGTCGCCGATCGCGATGTT
Source organism: Mycobacterium sp. E136 (assembly GCF_001666865.1). Lineage (NCBI taxonomy): Bacteria > Bacillati > Actinomycetota > Actinomycetes > Mycobacteriales > Mycobacteriaceae > Mycobacterium > Mycobacterium sp. E136. The sequence continues at coordinate 16,777 of NZ_LZJE01000117.1, read as the reverse complement.
CGTGTTTCCGCCCATATCGCTGCACACGACGGTGCCCTGGACAGCCTGATCTTTGCCGTCGATCGTGACGGTGGTCTTGCCCTCCGCCGATGCGGCCGTCGATGTCTCACCCGACGTTTCGGACTTCTTGTCACCCGAGGAACAGCCGGATAGACCGGCGATGACGATCGCCGCGCCGCCGATGGCGACCAGGAAACCACGCTTCACCCTGTTCTCCTTTGTGTAGTGACCCGTCAAGATCGGATCATCAAGAGCAGTATTGTTCGCGCCTAACCCGGCATCCGCGATTTCGCCGAAATTGACGTACCGGGGTCCGCTCAGCAGGACACGCGAATGGCGAACGTGCCGGACGCGCGGAAGCTGGGATTGTCGGTGTCGAAGCCGTCGGCGGCACCCGAAATGTCGTAGGTCCGGCCCGTCATCGCGATGTCCGCGGACTCGGCCGTGTCGCCAACGCCCGCGGTGTAGCTGCCGGTGAAGCCGCCGACGTTGTTGATTCCGACCGACTCGACGGCCAACTCCTCCTTGTTCGAGACCATCGCCGTGACGCCCGACGTCTGGTCGCCGGTGGTGATCGTGGTCAGGTAACCCGTGGTGTTGCACTGCACCGCGTCGGTGGTGCCCGCGTCGCGACCGTTGACCGTCACCTGGGCCGTGCCCGCGATCAGCTCACCCTTGGGCGGGGTGTACTCCGGCGGGCTCGAACAACCGGCCAACCCCGCCACGATCGCGGCGACGCAGCACGTCGGGACCCACCGATTTTTCACAGTGCAGAATCTACGACGTGGCCGTGCCGAAATCTCCCGCTCCGAAAGAGTCGTCGGCTCCGTTTTTCAGCGTGACCGCCGAACTCCCCGGCCGGGCCGGCCGCACCGGCGTGATCCGCACTCCGCACGGCGAGATCCACACCCCGGCGTTCATTCCCGTCGGCACCCAGGCGACCGTCAAGGCGGTGCTGCCCGAGATGATGAAAGAACTTGGCGCCCAAGCCATTCTGGCCAACGCCTATCACCTGTATCTGCAGCCCGGCCCGGACATCGTGGACGAGGCCGGCGGCCTGTCGGCGTTCATGAACTGGCCTGGCCCGACGTTCACCGACAGCGGCGGATTTCAGGTGCTGTCCTTGGGGGCGGGGTTTCGCAAAGTGCTCGCGATGGACACCGAGCGCGTCCAGGCCGACGACATCATCGCCGAAGGCAAGGAGCGGCTGGCCAACGTCGACGACGATGGGGTGACGTTCCGGTCTCACCTGGACGGCTCCGTGCACCGGTTCACCCCGGAGGTGTCGATCGGCATCCAGCATCGGCTGGGCGCCGACATCATCTTCGCGTTCGACGAGCTGACCACGCTGGTGAACACCCGCGGGTACCAGGAGCGGTCGGTTCAGCGCACGCACGACTGGGCGGTGCGGTGCCTGGCCGAACACCGACGGCTGCAGGCCACCCGGCCGGACAAACCGAAGCAGGCATTGTTCGGGATCGTGCAGGGTGCGCAGTACGAAGACCTGCGGCGGCAAGCCGCCCGCGGTCTGGTGGCGATCGGCGACGGCGCCGGGCCGGCGGAGGGTCTGGAGTTCGACGGCTACGGCATCGGCGGCGCACTGGAGAAGCAGAACCTGGCCACCATCGTCGGGTGGGTGTGTGACGAACTGCCCGCCGACAAGCCGCGGCATCTGCTGGGCATCAGCGAGCCCGACGATCTGTTCGACGCGATCGCCGCGGGGGCCGACACGTTCGACTGCGTATCGCCGTCGCGCGTCGCACGCAATGCCGCGGTGTACTCCACGACCGGACGCTTCAACATCACCAATTCACGGTTCCGGCGCGAGTTCACCCCGATCGACGCCGAATGCGACTGCTACACGTGCGCCCACTACACCCGGGCATATCTGCATCACCTGTTCAAGGCCAAGGAGATCCTGTCGGCGACGCTGTGCACCATCCACAATGAGCGGTTCGTGGTACGGCTCGTCGACCGGATCCGGGCGGCCATCGATGCGGGTGAGTTCGACGAGCTGCGTGCGGACGTGCTGGGCCGCTACTACGCAACCAGTACCTAATCCGCGATTTCGGTGCGGTAACCGTCGCTCAGCGATCGCTCTTGCACCGAATCCCGTACTTTCTAGCCATGCGGATACTGCTGATCGGCGCGGGCGGTGTGGGTGCCGCGTTCTGTTCCATCGCGGCGCGGCGTGATTTCTTCGACACGATCGTCGTCGCCGACTACGACGAGGCCCGGGCGCGTCGGGCCGCCGAGGCGGTTGGTGATGCGCGGTTCGGCGCCGCGCGGGTGGACGCCACGTCGGCCGAAGCGGTCGCGGACCTCGTCCGCACCCACGGCATAACCCATGTGATGAACGCCGTCGACCCGCGCTTTGTGATGCCGATCTTCGACGGCGCACTCGCCGGCGGCGCCGATTACCTCGACATGGCGATGAGCCTGTCGCGGCGCCACCCCGAGCAGCCGTATGCGCTACCGGGCGTCAAGCTGGGCGACGAGCAGTTCGCCGCCGAACAGCGGTGGCGCGACGCCGGCCGGTTGGCGCTGGTCGGCATCGGCGTGGAACCGGGCCTGTCGGACGTGTTCGCGCGCTACGCCGCCGATCACCTGTTCTCCGACATCGACGAGCTCGGCACCCGGGACGGGTCGAACCTGACCGTCGACGGTTACGACTTCGCACCGTCGTTCTCGATCTGGACCACCATCGAGGAGTGCCTCAACCCGCCGGTCATCTGGGAGGCCGACCGCGGTTGGTTCACCACTGAACCCTTCAGCGAGCCGGAGGTTTTCGACTTCCCCGACGGTATCGGGCCCGTCGAATGCGTGAACGTCGAGCACGAGGAAGTGCTGCTGATGCCGCGCTGGGTCAAATGCAAGCGGGCGACGTTCAAGTACGGCCTCGGCGAGGAGTTCATCGACGTCCTCAAGACGTTGCACAAGCTCGGGCTCGACCGCACCGACAAGGTGAACGTCTCCGGTGTCGAGGTCAGCCCCCGCGATGTGGTGGCGGCCTGCCTGCCCAACCCCGCGACGCTGGGGCCGAAGATGCGCGGAAAGACCTGCGCCGGCCTGTGGGTGACGGGGACCGGCAAGGACGGCAACACCCGGTCGACCTACCTCTATCACGTCGTCGACAACGAATGGTCGATGGCCGAATACGGCCACCAGTGTGTGGTCTGGCAGACCGCGATCAATCCGGTTGTCGCCCTTGAACTTCTGGCCGGCGGTACCTGGAGCGGCACCGGTGTGCTCGGACCCGAGGCGTTCGATGCCGTGCCGTTCCTGGACCTGTTGACGGCGTACGGGTCGCCGTGGGGTCAGAAGGAGATGCCCTAGTCTCGTCCGAGTGCGACTTGTGTGCGCTTAGGCGCGCTCAGCGCAACAGAATGCACACAAATCGCTACAAAGGGTTGAGGATCCGGTCGAGGAACTGGCGGGTCCGCTCCTGTGTCGGGTTCCCGATCACATCGGCGGGCGGACCCTTCTCCAGGATCACTCCGCGGTCGGTGAACAACACCTGATCGGAAACCTGTCGGGCGAACTGGATTTCGTGGGTGACGATCACCAGGGTCCAGCCCTCGACCGCGAGATCCCGGATGACCGACAGCACCTCGCCGACCAGTTCGGGATCGAGTGCGGAGGTCGGTTCGTCGAACAGCACCACCTTCGGCCGCAGCGCCAACGCCCGCGCGATGCCGACCCGCTGCTGCTGACCACCGGACAACTGGAACGGGAACTGGTCCTTCTTGTCGGCGAGCCCGACCTGTTCCAGCAGGGCCACGGCGTCCGCCTCGGCCTCCGCCCTGGGGCGCTTCTGCACGACGACCGGCCCCTCGATGATGTTCTGCAGCACCGTTTTGTGCGGAAACAGGTTGTGGCTCTGGAACACGAACCCGCTCTGCGCCCGGTACGCACGCAGGCGATCCTTGGGCACCGGCCCGGAGAAGTCGATCTCGACATCGCCGACGCGGATGACTCCGGCGTCGGGCAGGTCGAGCGCGTTGAGGGTCCGCAGCAGCGTCGTCTTACCCGAACCCGACGGTCCGATGATCGTCGTCACCGAACCCTGCGCCACCTCGAATGAGACGTCGTTCAGTACGTTGTTGTCGCCGAAGGCGTTCCGTATGCCCTCGGCGCGCACCCGCGATTGCGTCACTTTGACGAACCTTTCCAGCCGTCGCTCGAATCGGCTCTGGCCGAACGAGAGCACCAGACAAATGATCCAGTAGTACAGCGCGGCGGTGCCGTAGAGCGCGAAGAACTCGAACGTCGGCGCCGCGATGTTCTGCGCCGTCCGGAACAGCTCGGTGACCAGGATCGTCGACGCCAGCGACGTATCCTTCACCAGCGAGATCAACGTGTTCGACAGCGGCGGGACCGCAACCCTGGTGGCCTGCGGCAAGATGATGCGCCGCAGCGCCCCAACGTAGTTGAGGCCGATCGTCTCGGCCGCCTCCCACTGCCCCTTCGGGATCGATTGGATCGCCGAGCGGATCACCTCGGCCGCGTAACCGCCGACGTTCAGGCTGAACGCGATGACCGCTGCGGGGAACGGGTCGATCCGCACACCGATTTGCGGCAGCGCGAAGAACACGATGAACAGCTGAACCAGCAGCGGTGTCCCGCGGATGATCGAGATGTAGAACCGCGCCACACCGGCGACCACGATGTTCGCCGACAACCGCGCGAGCGCCACCACCAGCGCGATCACCAGGCCGATCGTGAAGCTGATGACCGTCAACGGGATCGTCTTCTCGATCGCCGCGCGCGCCAGCGGCCACAGGTTGTCTCCGATCAATTGCCAGGTGCCCGTGGGCGCAGCCCTCGACAGGTCGACGTCGAGGTACTTCTTCGAGATCTCGGTCAGCGTTCCGTCGGCGCGCAGTTCCTCGAGTGCCTTGTTCAATTCGGGCAGGTAGCCGCTGTCCTTGCGCGCGGCGAACGCCTGCTCGCTCCGCTCGCCCGTCCTGGCCGCGACCTTGATCGGGGCGTCGGGATGTTCGGCCTGATACGCCAGCACCGTGATGCTGTCGTTGACGACGACGTCGACGCGGCCGTCATTGAGCACGCTGAGCGCTTGGGAGAAACCGTCGGCCGAATCGATCTGCGCTCCCGCGTCACGCGCGACCGTCGCCCAGTTGCTCGTCGGGCTCTGCGCGGCCCGCTTGCCCTTGAGATCGGCCAGCGACCGGACCGAATCGTCGTCGGCCCGTGTCACGATCACGCCCTCGGCCATCGAATACGGGTCGGACAGGTCGTATTTGGCCTTGCGCTCGTCGGTGATCGTCACCTCGTTGGCGACAACGTCGAAGCGGTTGGCCTCCAGGGCGGCGAAGATCGAATCCCACGACGTCTCGACGAACTCGATTCGCACGCCCAGCTTTTCGGCGACGGCACGGGCGACGTCGACGTCGTATCCGGCGAGCTGGCCGCCCTGGCGGGGATCGTGGAACGAGTACGGCGGGTACACGCCCTCGGTGCCCACGCGCAGCACTCCCGCCGATTGGATCGGGTCGTCGTTGTTGGATTCCGATGAACCGCACGCGGCGGCGCCGAACAGCACCGCCGCCGCGAGCAAAAGGGCGGGCAGTGCCCGCCTGAGGTTTCGGTGCACCGGCGGAACCTAATCCACGCGGTGCGGGTCGGGGAAGTGTTCGGATCAGTCGGGGCGATAAACCCACGGCTGTCGCGGTAACCGTTGCGGGTCGAACTCGGCGAGCATGCCCTCGACGTCGCGGGCGCGCCAGCCCAACGACTCACTGATCTGCGCAAGCACCCGCGGTACGCCGATCTCGGCGAGCGTGACCGCGCCGTCGCGCTTGGCCAACCGTGCGCCGTCTTCGTTGAGCACCAGCGGAACGTGGGCGTAGACCGGCTCCGGATGGCCCAGCATCCGAGCCAGATACGCCTGCCGCGGCGAGGAGGGCAGCAGGTCGTCCCCGCGCACCACCTGATCGACGCCCCGGCTCGCGTCGTCGACCACGACCGCGAGGTTGTAGGCAGGCACCCCGTCGCCGCGGCGAACCACGAAGTCGTCGACGATGCCGGTGTACTCACCGTGGAGCACGTCGTGGACGGTGTGCACGATGGCGTCGCTGCGCAACCGCAGCGCGGGCGGACGTCCCGTCTCCGCCCGTCGCGCCGCGCGCTCGTCATCCGTCAGCTCGCGGCACGTGCCCGGGTAGGCGCCCTGCGGTGCATGCGGTGCTCGGGGAGCCTGCGCGATATCCCTTCGGCTGCAATAACACTCGTACAGCAGCCCGCGACCGTCCAGCTCGGCGATGGCGGCGTCATAGCGCTCGGGATGCTCCGACTGCCACTCCACCAGGTCCCAGGTCAGCCCGATCGCGGCCAGGTCGTCCAGTTGCCGCTGCCCGACGTCGGTGAACGTGCGGTCGTCGAGGTCGTCGACGCGCATGAGGAACCGCCGGCCCGTCGAGCGGGCGAACAGCCACGCCAGGATCGCGGTCCGCAGGTTCCCGATGTGCAGATCCGCCGAGGGACTCGGAGCGAACCTGCCTGCGGTCATGACCGCAATCTAGCGGGCACCGCTAGGGGGCTTTTTAACAGTTCTGTCAATGTTGCCTTGGGAACGGTGATTCCGGGTATCCCCCGGCCTGCGCTGGTAATTTGCCTGTGCACCGAGAAACACGGCCCGATGCCGGCGCTCGCCGGGCAGGTCGTGCCCGACGGACGCGAGGAGGCCCGCACGTGGATCCCGATGGTTCCACCAGCCCGCAGCACCAACCCGAGCACGAGGCGCCCTCATCGGGTGACGTAAAGAAGGCGATCGCGGCCTCGGCCGTCGGCAACTACACCGAATGGTTCGACTACGGCCTGTACGCCTACGGGGTCTCCTACATCTCTTCCGCGATCTTTCCGGGCGAGGGAACGACGGCGACGCTGCTGGCACTGATGACGTTCGCGGTCTCCTTCCTCGTTCGCCCCCTCGGCGGGTTCGTCTGGGGCCCGCTCGGCGACCGCCTCGGTCGGCGCCGCGTCCTGGCCATCACGATCCTGGTGATGGCGAGCGCGACGCTGTGCGTGGGACTCGTGCCGAGCTACGCCACGATCGGCGTCTGGGCACCCGTCCTGATGGTGATCCTGCGAATGATCCAGGGCTTCTCGACCGGTGGCGAGTACGGCGGCGCAGCCACGTTCATGGCCGAGTACGCGCCGACCCGCCGTCGCGGCGTCCTGGGCAGCTTCCTCGAATTCGGCACCCTGGCCGGTTTCTCCACCGGTGCGCTGATGATGCTCGGCTTCTCGCTGGTGCTCTCCGACGACCAGATGGACGTGTGGGGCTGGCGGCTGCCGTTCCTCGTCGCCGCGCCCCTCGGCCTGATCGGGCTGTACCTGCGTACCCGGCTGGACGAGACGCCGGTCTTCAAAGAGTTGGAGGACCAGGGCGCGCAGGAGGCGAACGTCTTCGCCGCGTTCCGGGACCTTCTCGCCGAGTACTGGGGGCCGATCCTTCGCCTCGGCGGGCTGGTGGTCGCGCTCAACGTCGTCAACTACACGCTGCTCACCTACATGCCCACCTACCTCGAGCAGTCGATCGGGTTGTCCACCGACATGTCGTTGGTCGTACCGATCATCGGCATGCTCTCGATGATGGTGTTCCTGCCGTTCGCGGGCCTGGCCTCGGACCGGTTCGGGCGCAAACCGGTGTGGTGGGTCTCGTTGATCGGATTGTTCGTCGCCGGGATCCCGATGTTCATGCTGATGTCGACCGGCGTCATCGGCGCCATCATCGGCTTCGCGGTGCTCGGGTTGCTCTACGTGCCACAGTTGGCGACGATCTCGGCGACGTTCCCGGCGATGTTCCCGACGCAGGTGCGCTATGCCGGCTTCGCCATCGCCTACAACGTGTCGACGGCGCTGTTCGGCGGCACCGCGCCGGCGGTCAACGACTGGTTGGTCAACGCGACGGGCGACAACCTGGTGCCGGCCTACTACATGATGGGCGCCTGCATCGTCGGCGCGATCGCACTGGTGAAGAACCCCGAGACCGCGCGCTGTCCGATCAACGGGACCGAGATTCCGGGCACGCCGGAAGCGCCGCCTCAAGAGGCGTACGCGCTCGAGGGCAGCCGCTGACTCACAGGACGGCGTTCACCGCGTCGGACCAGATGCCCGCGGCCTCGTCGATCTGCTCGGCGGTGACGACGAGCGCGGGGATGAACCGCACGACCTGTCCCCACGCCCCGCAGGTCAGCAACAGCAGGCTCCGGCGGGCGGCCTCCTGCTGCACGGCGAGGGCCGTGGCTCCATCGGGTTTGCCTGCGGCGTCGCGGAATTCGGTGCCGATCATCAACCCGAGACCGCGCACATCGGAGATCGCGTCGAACTTGTCGCCGACCGTTTGCAGCGCCTCGCGTAACTGCGCGCCACGTTCGGCGGCGTTGTCGACCAGTCGCTCGTCGGCGATCACGTCCAGGGTGGCCACCGCCGCAGCGCACGCCACGGCGTTCGCGCCGTACGTACCTCCCTGCGAGCCCGGCCACGCCCGCTCCATCAGCGCCGCCGGCGCCGCGATACCCGAGAGCGGGAAGCCCGACGCGAGCCCCTTCGCGGTGATCAGGATGTCCGGGCGCGCGTGCGCGGTGAAGAAGTGCTGATGGCCCCAGAAGCGGCCGGTGCGCCCGAAGCCGGTCTGCACCTCGTCGACGACCAGCAGGATGCCGTGCGCGTCGGCACGCTCGCGCAGGCCGGCGAAGAACCGTTCGTTGGCCGGCACGTATCCGCCCTCGCCGAGTACCGGTTCGACGAAGAACGCGGCGGTGTCGGCCGGCGCGCTGATCGTCTGCAGGAGGTAGTCGAGTTGGTTCAGCGCGAAGTCGGTGGCCTGCTCGACCGGCCATCCGTAGTGGCCCGGGTCGGGGAACGGTGCGACGTGCACGCCTGCCATCAGCGGGGAGAAACCCGAGCGGAATTTGGTGCCGGAGGTGGTCATCGACGCCGCCGCCACGGTGCGGCCGTGAAAACCGCCGTGGAAGACGATGACGTTCGGCCTGCCGGTGGCCTGTCGGGACAGCCGCAGCGCCGCCTCCACCGCCTCGCTACCGGAGTTGGCGAAGAACAGCCGGTCCAGTCCGGAGGGCAACACCTCGCCGAGGCGCTCCACCAGCGTGAGCAACGGGCGGTGCATCACGGTCGTGTACTGGCCGTGGATCAGCGTGGCGACCTGGCGCTGCGCGGCCTCCACGACCCGCGGGTGGCAGTGTCCGGTGCTGGTGACCCCGATGCCCGCGGTGAAGTCGAGATACCGGCGGTCCTGTTCGTCGTAGAGCAGCACCCCTTTGCCGCGGGCGGCCACGACGCCGGTCGCCTGCTTGAGGATCTGCGAGAGCTGTGGGGCTTGAGAGGCCGAGGTCATGGCACGATCCTCAGTGGCTGGCTGTAGATTGTCAACAATCTGACTATTCAAGGAGGCGTGGTGGACCGCGAACGGCATGTGATCGATGCGGTGAACAAGCTGTTGTTCGTCGACGGCAAGTGGGTCGACGCGAGCGAGGGGCGCACCTTCGACGTCGTCGATCCGGCGACCGGGCGGACGTTGTGTGCGGTCGCCGACGCCACCCCGGCCGATGCCCGTGCCGCATTGGACGCCGCGGTGGCCGCGCAGCGGGAGTTCGCCGCGACACCGCCTCGCGCCCGCGCCGACATGCTGATGGCGGCGTTCGAGTTGCTGCACGCTCGCGTCGACGACCTGGCGCTGCTGATGACGCTGGAGATGGGCAAACCCCTCGCCGAGGCGCGCGGTGAAGTCGGTTACGCCGCAGAGTTTTTCCGCCACTTCGCCGAAGAGGCCACTCGTATCGACGGTGGCTACCAGACCGCACCCGCGGGCAATGCGCGATTCCTGATCGCCCGCCAGCCCGTCGGGCCCTGCCTGTTGATCACCCCGTGGAACTTCCCGATGGCGATGGGCACCCGCAAGCTGGGCCCGGCCATCGCCGCCGGGTGCACCAGCGTGATCAAACCTGCGCACCAGACCCCGCTGACGATGTTGGCGCTGATGGCGATCCTCGACGAGGCGGGCGTGCCGGCCGGTGCGGTCAACTGCATCACCGCGATGGATGCGAACGCGGTGTGCGAACCGTTAGTCCGGTCCGGGCTGGCCCGCAAGCTGTCGTTCACCGGGTCGACCCGGGTGGGCCGCATCCTGCTCGAACAGTGCGCCCAGAAGGTGCTGCGGACCTCGATGGAACTCGGGGGCAACGCCCCGTTCATCGTGTTCGCCGACGCCGACCTCGATGAGGCGGTGGACGGGGCGATCGCGGCCAAGATGCGCAACATGGGCGAGGCCTGCACGGCGGCGAACCGGATCTTCGTCCATGCCGCGGTGATCGACGAGTTCGGGCGCCGGCTCGCCGAACGGATGGCGGCGATGACCGTGGGCCGCGGCACCGAGGACGGGGTCAAGGTCGGTCCGCTGGTCGACGAGGCCGCGCTGCACAAGGTGCAGGACCTGGTCGACGACGCGGTGGGCCGCGGCGCCCGCGTATTGACCGGCGGCACACCGGTTTCCGGCGACGGCTACTTCTATGCGCCGACCGTGCTGACCGGTGTCCCGCGCGACGCCCGGATGTCCGGTGAGGAGATCTTCGGCCCGGTGGCTCCGTTGACGCCGTTCGAGACCGAGGACGAGGTCGTCGCCGCCGCCAACGACACCGAATACGGACTGGTCGCCTACGTGTTCACCAACGACCTGCGGCGCGCACTGCGGGTCGCCGAGGCGCTCGAGACCGGCATGGTCGGGCTGAACCAGGGCGTCGTGTCCAATCCCGCGGCGCCGTTCGGCGGCGTCAAGCAGTCGGGCCTCGGCCGTGAGGGCGGCTCCATGGGCATCGACGAATTCCTGGAGACCAAGTACGTCGGTATCGCCCTGTAGGGGTCAGGCGCCGCGCGACACCCGAGCGATCAGCCGGTCGACGGCGTCCTCCATGTGCGCGATCAGCAGCTTGTCGGACAGCTGCACGTCGCCGGCCCTGATCGCGCTGGCCAGCGCCTGGTGTTCGACGACGCGGTCGCTGGGGTTGTCATAGGTGTCGGCCAGCGCGTGCACGCACATCCGCGTCTCGACGAGGTACGTCTGGTGCATCCGCGACAGCCGCGGGCTGCCCGCCAACTCGACCAGTCGCTCGTGGAAGCGGATGTCGGCCTCGCTGCCTTCCTCGACGTCGGCGGCCGCCGCCATCTCCTCGACGATCTCCAGCAGTTCGTCGCCCGCAGATGCGTAGTCGCCCTGCAGGATCCGGCGGGTCGCGGCGCGTTCGATGGCCTCGCGTGCGAGGTACATGTCGGACGCCACGTCGGGCGTCATGTCGATCACGAACACCCCGCGGTTGCGGATCGCGATCAATAAGCCCTCCTGGGTCAGCCGCTGCATACCCTCGCGCAGCGGCCCGCGGCTGACGCCGAGCTTGCGGGCCAGGTCGGCCTCGATCAGCTGCGTGCCGGGGGCCAACTCGCCGTGCGCGATCGCCTGCCGCAGCTTGTCGGCGACGATGCTCGGCGTGGACTCCTGCTCGACGGGCGCGAGGAACTCGGTCACCGGGCCTCCTCGAACAGGCGGCCCAATCCGGGGATGGCGGGCGCTCCGCCGGCGAGTTGCAGACCCTTCCACACCGTCACCTGGTTGGCCGTCAGCACGGGTTTGCCGACCGCGGCCTCGAGCCGATCGACGATCGCCAGTGTGTGCATCGCGGTGTCGGGCACCAGCACGGCCTCCGCGTCGGGGTGATCGGCCGCGGTGACCATCTGCTCCACCCGCTCGGGCTCCAGCGTGCCGACTTCGGCGGCCGTGATGATCCCGTGGCTGCCCATCGCCACCACCTCGACCCCGTCGGCGGCCAGGAACCGCACGAAATGCTCGGCGACGTCCTGCGGGTACGACGCGGCCACCGCCACCCGTCGGATACCGAGGTGGCGCAGCGCGTCGACGAACGCTATCGAGGTCGAGGACGCCGGAACTCCCGCCGCCGCAGCAACTTTCGCGGCCTGGTGGCGCGCGCCCTCGGGACCGAACACAAAGCTGCCCGATGTGCACGCCCACATCACTGCGTGCGGGTGCTCGTCGGCGAGTTGACGCACCCCGTCGGCGAGCCGGGCGTCGCCACCGAGATCGAGCAGCGCGTCGACCCGGTGCGCGTCCTCGCCGACGGAGGTGATGACCACGGGAAGGCGCAGTGGCCCCGCGACGCGGGCCTCCAGCGCCGGGAAATCGTCCTCGGCGCTGCGCCCCGGGTAGAGCAGTCCTACGGTCGCCATTACGGCCCCTTCGATCGGCAGATTGTCGACAATGTTAACAACCGGCAGGTCGACGCCTACGCCTCCAACAGGCGCTGGCCCGGCCCCACGGCCTTGCGCCCCGCGACGCGCAGCGCCGCCCACATCGTCACCTGGTTGGCCGTCACCACCGGCTTCTGCAGCTCGGCCTCCAGCTCGGCGATCAGGTCGTAGGTCGGCAGGTTCGTACAACTGACGACGATGGCCTCGGCGTCGGCGACGTCGGTGGCGCGGACCAGCTCGGCGGTCTCCGAATACGGCACCGCCCAGATCTGCTCGGTCAGGCCCAGGCCGGAGGTGGCAACCACCTCGATACCGGCCTCCATCAGGTACTTGGTCAGGCCGATCGTCAGATCCGACGTGTACGGGGTGACGGTGGCAACGCGGCCGACGCCCAGGTGGCACAGCGCCTCGAGCATCGAGCCGCTGGTGGTGACCGCTGCAGGCGCACCGGCCGCCCGCATCGCCGCCACCAGCGCGGCCTCGCCGGCCATCCCCTTGACGAAGCTGCCCGCGGTGCACGCATACGCGGTGACGATCGGCGAGACCGCCAGCACGTTGGCCGCACCCGCGACCACGTGTTCGGGATCGGAGATGTGCACCGCCATGTCGACGGTCACCGGCAAGGGGGCGTACCTCAGCCGGGTGACGTAGAGGCTGACGTCGTCGGGCACCCAACGCCACAGTTCGCGGTCGAGCGCGAAGTCGTACGGAGTGACTACGCCTATGCCTACCTGCTGCAATGGTGGGGGCGGCACCAATTCCCCGATCCTCATTTGCACAGTGTGAGGCCAGAAGACCAAACCAGCAACAGATTGTTGACAATCCTACGGCGTGTCCCTAGCTTGGGGGCGTGCCAGCCCCGGGGGAGAGCGTGCAAATCGCGTCGTCGTCGCAGGTCAGGGATGGTTCCTCCGAGCCGGTGATCGCCGTCCTGTGCGAAAAATCCACCGATCGCCCGCCAGGCGTCGAGCGTGTCGGCGCCGAGATGCGCTACTGCACCGCCGAGGACCTCGCTTCGGCCGTCCGCGGAGCCCGCGCGCTGTTGGTGTGGGACTTCTTCTCGACCGCGGTGCGCGACGTGTGGAGCGACGCCACCGACCTCGAATGGATCCACGTCACCGCGGCCGGCGTCGACACCCTGCTCTTCGACGAACTGCGCGACTCCGACGTCGTGGTGACCAACGCGCGCGGCGTGTTCGACCGGCCCATCGCCGAATACGTGCTCGGCGCGGTGCTCGCCCACGCCAAGGACAGCCGCACCAGCTTCGCGCTGCAGCGCGAGCGTCGATGGTCTCACCGCGAGACCCGCGGCATCGCGGCGGCCCGTGCACTCGTGGTCGGCACCGGCAGCATCGGCCGGGAGATCGCCCGCTTGCTGCGGGCCGCGGGCATGCAGGTGCGCGGCGCGGGCCGCGTCGCGAGGGCGGACGACCCCGACTTCGGCGACGTGGTGGCCAGTGCGGGCCTGGCCCATGAGGTCGGCTGGTGTGATCACCTGGTGCTCGCGGCGCCGCTGACGTCGGCCACGCGCGGCCTGGTGGACGCGTCGGTGTTGTCCGCGATGAAACCCGACGCGCATCTGGTCAACATCGGACGGGGTCCGCTAGTGGAGGAGTCGGCACTGGTTTCGGCGTTGCGCGACAACCGGATTGGCGGCGCGACGCTGGACGTGTTCGACACCGAACCGCTGCCGACCGACCATCCGCTGTGGGACGCTCCCAACGTGACGATCACCGCGCACATGGCCGGCGACGTCGTGGGCTGGCGGGAGACGCTGGCCGAGCAGTTCGCCGACAACGCGCGGCGCTGGCTGGCGGGGGAGCCCTTGGTGAATGTGGTGGACAAAAAGCTCGGCTACATCCCGAGCGGAGCCGGAAGGCCGGCGACCTCGGGACGTGATTCGCGATGATCCCGACCGCAGCCGAACTGGTGCAGGGCTACCGCGCCAAGACCATCTCTCCGGTCGAAGCCACGCAGGAGGCGCTGGCCGCAATCGATGCATACGACGGTGCGGTCAACGCCTACGTGCTCGTCGACCCCGAGAGTGCGCTGGCCGCCGCCCGCGCGTCGGAGGCGCGCTGGCACGCCGGGGAACCGCTCGGCCCCGGAGACGGGGTGCCGGCGTCGATCAAGGACGCGCTGTGGACCAAGGGATGGCCGACGCTTCGCGGCAGCTGGCTCATCGACGAGGCCGGTCCCTGGGACGAGGACGCACCCTGCACCGCGCGACTGCGCGAGACCGGTGCGGTGCTGCTCGGCAAGACCACGACACCGGAGTACTCGTGGAAGGGCGTGACCGACTCGGAGCGCTTCGGCCTCACCGGCAACCCGTGGGACCCCACGAAGACGGCGGGCGGTTCGAGCGGCGGCAGCGCCGCGGCGGTGGCCCTCGGCATGGGGGTCTGGTCGGTCGGGACCGACGCGGGCGGATCGGTGCGGATCCCGGCGGGGTTCACAGGAACCGTCGCGCTCAAGCCGACGTACGGCCTGATCCCGCACTATCCGCCGAGCCCGTTCGGCACGCTGGCGCATCCGGGTCCGATGACGCGGACCGTGGTCGACACCGCCGCGCTGATGGACGTCATCACCGGTTTCGACGCCCGCGACTGGTCGGCGATGCCGACGCCGCGCGAGTCGTTCCTTGCCGGCCTCGACGACGGTGTCGCGGGTCTGCGTGTGGCGTTCTCACCGAGGCTCGGCTACGTACGCAACGACCCGGAGATCGACGCGGCGGTACGGGCCGCGGTGAACGTGCTGGCCGACGCGGGCGCCCGGGTCGAGGAGGTCGACCCCGGCTTCCGCGACCCGATCGAGGCCTTCCACATCCTGTGGTTCTCGGGGGCGGCGAAGGTGTTGCAGGCCTACGGCGAAGCGGTCGACGATCGCGTCGATCCCGGGTTGCGCCGGATAGCCGCGGTGGGTGCGACGTTCTCGGCGTCGGACTACCTCGACGCCACGGCCGTGCGGATGCAGCTCGGGCAGGTGATGGGGCGATTCCACCGGGACTACGACGTGCTGGTCACCCCGACGCTCCCGATGCCCGCCTTTCCCATCGGCCGCGACGTGCCCGAGGGTTGGCGGTCGCACTACTGGGCGAGCTGGACGCCCTACACCTACCCGTTCAACATGACTCAGCAGCCCGCGCTGAGCGTGCCGTGCGGCTTCACCTCCGCCGGGTTGCCGATCGGGCTGCAGATCGTCGGCCCCAGGCACTCCGATGCGACGGTGCTGCGGGTGGGTCGCGCACACGAGATGGCCACCGACTGGCATACGCGTACACCGGCAGTGATGACACAAGGAGTTCGATGAGCAGGCTGATCACCGTGTCCCTCGACAAGCGCGACGTCCGCTGCACCGCGCGCCTGCTCGACGATGCGGCACCACGCACGTGTGCCGCGGTGTGGGACGCGTTGGACGAGCGCCCACTGTCGTCGCAAGTGTTCCACGGAAAGTACGCCCGCAACGAGATCTACACGCTGCTACCGGCTTTCGCTACGGCGGACCCGGGCAGGGAAAACACCACCGTGACGCCGATCCCCGGCGACCTGTGCTGGTTCTCGTTCGACTCCGACCAGCTTGGCAACCCGGCCTACGGCTACGAGAACTCCACCGGGACCGGCACCATCGGTGCGATCGTCGACCTGGCGCTGTTCTACGGCCGCAACAACCTGCTGATCAACGGGGACCAGGGTTGGGTGCCGGGCAACGTGTTCGGAGAGGTCATCGAGGGCCTCGACGAAATGGCCGAAGCCTGCCAGGACCTGTGGATGGGCGGTGTGCGCGGAGAAACCCTGACCTTCGCGCGCGTTGCGGGTTGAGGCTCCGCGCTACAGCGGCTGCAGGCTGACCGGTTGTTCGCTCTCGCCGGGGTTGGGATCGTTGCAGGAACCGGCTTTCCACGCGTAGCGAAGGCTGCCCGCCAAGGTCGCCGGGTCGAACGAGTACGTCAGATCGGCTGGGCCGGTAGTGCCGTCGGCACACGGACGCCCGTTGAAGACGTCGTGACGTTCGATGGTCCATGGGCCGTCTGCCTGCCTACCGATCTGCGCGATCATTCCCGTCGAGCTCGAAACCGTTCCGCCGCAACGGCCTTCGGGGTGACACTGGGTGGTGATGGCCCACGTGTTCGACGTCGGCCCGTTGACGAACCGGAATTCGCCCTCCAAGCGCCCCTGTGCTGCCGCCGGTGCGGCCAATCCGACCGCGGCGCCGGCGAGCACCACCGCCGCGGCCGTCGCTCGTGTGATCGCCATGCCCGCAGCATCACACGTCGGGCGCACCCGGGTCGGCGAGTTGACGAAAGTCACCGCGGTCAGCCGAGGCCGGGAACGATGTCGCGCAGCGCGAAGGTGACCGGTTGCTCGAGTTGCTCGTAGGTGCACGAGCGGGGGTCGCGGTCGGGGCGCCACCGCCGGAACTTCACGGCGTGGCGGAAGCGTTGTGCGGCGCCGCCGTTGCCCTCCATCTGGTCGTAGGCGAC
>NZ_LZJE01000116.1:0-2584 GCF_001666865.1 Mycobacterium sp. E136 | reverse complement strand
GACCGCAACCTGTTCGGGTTTCTGGCCCGCTTCCACGTAGTCACATACCGCGTGGGCGAGGCTGATTGCGTCCTTCGCGGTCGAGAACGGGATCCCTTCTTCCTTGATGACCGAAACGAATATGTCGTCGGTGTCGTCGGCCATGGCCGGCGCGGCGGTGCCGAGGGCCATGCCCGCACCGACGACCGCTGTCAAAATGAGGGTGCCGCGCATGGTGGCTCCTTTCGGCTGAGTAACGGCAGAACGCTACGCGCACCGTGCCGCCGCCCGCGGTAGTTTCGTCAAAATTGTCACAACCGTCAGCGCAGGCGAACAGGTAGCGTGAGCGGCATGCCGGACGACACCACTTCGGGACCGGAGCAGGAAGCCGCGGTCGACGCCGAGGTCGTCGAGCCCACGCCTGAGTCCACCGCACCGGTCGAACCGGTCGACAGCGGCTACACCCCGGGCGGCGTACCGACTTTCGACGCCGTACGGGAAAAGATCGAGACCCGTTACGGCACCGCGATCGGTGCCTCCGAACTCGCGGCTGAAACCCCCGAAGGACGCAGCGTCGCCGAACAGTACGACGAACGGCAGCGCGCTGCCGCCGAACGCCTGGAGCAGATTCGGGAGCAGATGCGCAAACAGTCCGACGAGTCTCAGTAATCCGATTCCGCGGCGAGAATCTCGGCCAGGAACGCATCCGGCCCGGGCTGGTGCAACCGCGACCGCGCGAAGGCACGCACCCGGTCGCGGGTCTGCGCCGACTCGTCGACGTCAGCACCCACCACCACCCTCGTGGTGGCCCAATCATGGTTCCACGCAACAGCTTCGGATATCGGCACGCCGTCGGTGTCGACGACGGGGAAGGATGCGCGTCCGTCCGCACCCAGCGCGCCTGCCCCGCCGGCGCTTCCCGACTCCAACCGCACCGCGATGCCATGCGGGTTGCCCAGCCCTGTCAGCTCCACGTCGACCACCGCGTCCGCGCCTGTGACCCCCGGTTCGACGGACCACTCGACGGTGTCCTCGGCCGCATCGAAGACACCGGGCGGGACTGCCGCCCAGCTGATCGACGCGGTGCCCCGCGCGACGGTAGCCGCACTGGGCCCGCGTGAATCCGAGCCTGCCGCAAGGGCATAGTCGGCTCGCCGGCTGCCGACCGGTTCGGCGTCGAGTGCGACACCGACGTCGTCGGCCACGTCGCGACACCGCTCGATGAGCGCGGCGACCCGCGGATCACCTTCGCGGGCCGCGGCATTGAGCGCCGCCGCATGCGGCGCGAGCAGATGGTTGATCTCCGAATCGAAGGTGTCGTCGCCGAAGTAGTCCTGAGCGGCGGCGGTCAGGAGCGCGACCTCGGCGTCGAGTAGGGCGGCGTCGAGTGTCGCGACCGCGTCGCGTTGACTCGCCGGCCACCAGCGTCGCAGCCAATGGCCGAGCGCGAGTCGGCGCAGCGGAGCCAGCGCATCGGGCGCCAAACTCACGTCGGCCACCTCCACACTGTCCTCGGGGGTGTGGCCGTCCAGCGCGGACGTCACGGCGTAGTGGCCGCTTTCGCCCACTACCCGCCACAACCAGTCGGCCCGCGCAGCGTCGGTGAACGTGATGTGCGCATCCGAGGCCTCATCGACGGTCCACGACAGCACCGCTCCGCTGACCTCCACCACGGCCACCAATGGCGCCGGTGCGGCCGGCGATCCCGTTGTCCATAGCCCCGAATCGGTCACGAGCCTCATCCGGCCACCTGCAATTCCAGCATCGTCTTGATCCGCTGGCGGTGGTCCAGGCTCACCGACCTAGCCACCCCTTCGAGCACCGCGCGCACGTCGTCGATGTCGTCGCACGGTTCCTGCCACACGTCGCGGCCGTGCAGCCGGGCCCACAACCGGCTCAGGTAGGGCCGCGCGAACGTCGCCAGGTCGTCGATCACCTGCTGCTGCCGGGGATGGATCGGCCCGCCCGCGGCGAGGTAGCGCCGGGCATGCAGCACGTAGGCCTCCTTGCGTAGCCGCGCCTGGATCTGCCGCGCCAGCTCGTAGCGCGGCTCGGCGGGGTCGGCCAGCGGCGCGAGGCGGACCGCGACCTCGATGCCCGCGACCAGCGTCGCCTGCTTGTCCTCACCAATCAGACCCCAGGGAGCGCATGCCCTGTCGACCTCTTCGGCACACAGCGTCGGCACGTCGGGGAGCTCGTCGCGGTCCATGGCTCGCCGCAGCGTCGCACGCACCCGGTCGATCACGCTCCGGTCCAGCGGGCGGTCGTGCTCTGGCCCACCGATGACGCGCGGAGGCTGCTGCGGCTCAACCGAACTCAGGCCCAGCTCGACGATCGACCAGGGCAGCTCCGCCGCACCGCTGCGTGCCGTTGCTCCGAGGTTGTACGGCGCCGCGTCGGCGATCAGCGCCTGCCAGACCCGTTGTCGCGCAGCGGCGGCGGAGTGGCTGTCGGCGGGACCGAGCACGGTGCTCAGCCCCGCCATGAACGGACCGGTGATCTCGGTGCCCGGGTGCACGTCGCGCCAACTGCGGCTCAGTTGCCTCGCCAGTTCGGCGATGACTTTCTCGTCGGAGACGAACCGGTTCAGCACCTCGATGGCGGT
>NZ_LZJE01000115.1:0-14292 GCF_001666865.1 Mycobacterium sp. E136 | reverse complement strand
GACGAAGACACAGCCTGGACACACCGACAACCCGCCGCAGCGGCTTGACAACTTACGCACCTGGGATGTCTAGCCGGCGGGTCCCGGCGCGAACGTGGCGCACGCCTGCATGGCCTCGTTCCAGACGCCGGGATCGACGCCGGCGGGCGGTCCGGCAGGACCAGGCGCGGCGGGGACGCCGTGGTCGGTCAGGCACTGCGCCAGCGACCCGTGGCCAGACGGCGTCTCCGAAGCGGTGGGCTGGGCGGGGGCCTCTGAGGTGGTGGAGGTGGTGGTCTGCGCCGGCGTTCCCGACGTCGTGGTCGGCTCCTCGGTAGGCGGTTCGGACGAACAACCGGCCAGGGTCGCGGCCGCGGCGAGTCCCGCGGCGAACAGGATCGCGCGCATCAGCCGACGAACCTCGACAATCGGGCGGACAAGTGGGGGACCAGGCCGCCGTCGGCGTCGACACGTTCCTCGACGTAGGCCAAATCGCCACCCTCGACGATGCCGTACAGCCGTTTGGCGCCGCCGACCAGCATCCCGGACTTGCTGCGCGCCAACGCGTCGGTGACCAGCTCCCACGACGACTGGGTGAGGGGACGGCCGTAGAACAGCTCGATGTATCCCGCGGAATGGGCCAGCAGCAACTCGATGGCCTGCGACTCAGACGGATCTGCGGGGTCGTTGACGAAGCGCCAGTAACCCGACTCGCGCAGTGACGGCTGTTCGTAGTCTCCCGACTCGGTCAGCCGCCAGGAGCGGGCTTCCCAGATCAGGTAGTCCCCGCCGTCGTGCGAAACGACAATCTGCTGGCCGAACCGGTAATCTCCGTCGGTTCCGCGGCCCTCGCCCTCACCGCGCCACACGCCGACCAGCGGCAGCAGGGCGAGCAGCGCGTCGTTGAGGTTCACACCCTCGCGGAGATTGGCGGTATCGGCGGGCGCGGGCAGATCGCCGAATACCGGAATATTGCGCGCCGCGGTCGATTTTGCGCGTTCAGCCGCGGCCGCTACAGCGTCGTCGCCGGATGTCACGACTCGTCGGTGATCAGCCGGTACAGCGCGTACAACGCGAACCAAGTGATCACCACGACGGCTGCCACCAGCAGGATCTCGTAGAACAACACCACGGCCACGAGTCTAGTCGGCCGCGGAAGGCCGAGCGCACCAGCCTCTGCATGGCCTCATGCGCCGAACGTGAGCTTGTGAGCGAGATCCGCGGGGATCGTCGATCACAAGCTCACGTTCGAGCCAGAGGATCTCAGGCGACCTTGACGTCGACCTCGTGGATACCGGCACCGGACGGTGCGACGACGGCGTCGCCGTTGCCGACCTTCGACAGCGCGCGCAGCGTCCACGTGCCCGGCGCCGCGAAGAACCGGAAGTCGCCGGTGGCCGACGCGACCACCTCTGCGGTGAACTCGTCGGAGCTGTCCAGCAGGCGCACGAACGCGCCGCCGACGGCCTGGCCCGACCCGTCAACGACGCGGCCGGTGATCACCGTCTCCTTCTCGAGGTCGACGCTGGCAGGCAACGTCAGGCCTTGTTTGGGGGCAGAGCACATATCAACTTCCCAACTCGATCGGGGCACCCACGAGGGAGCCGTATTCCGTCCAACTGCCGTCGTAGTTCTTGACGTTCTTGTGTCCGAGCAGCTCCTGCAGCACGAACCAGGTGTGCGACGAGCGTTCACCGATGCGGCAGTACGCGATGGTCTCCTTCTCGCCGTCGAGACCGGCCTCGGCGTACAACTTCGCCAGGTCCTCGTCGGACTTGAAGGTCCCGTCGTCGTTGGCCGCCTTGCTCCAGGGAACGTTGATGGCGCCGGGGATATGCCCAGGCCGCTGGCTCTGCTCCTGGGGCAGGTGGGCCGGCGCGAGGATCTTCCCGGAGAACTCGTCGGGGGAGCGCACGTCGACGAGGTTCTTGTTGTTGATCGCCTCGATCACCTCGTCGCGGAAGGCACGGATGCTGTTGTCGGGCGCCTTGGCGGTGTAGCTGGTCGCGGGCCGCTTGACCACGTCGGTCGACAGCGGGCGCCCGTCGAGCTCCCACTTCTTGCGGCCGCCGTCGAGCAGCTTGACGTCCTGATGCCCGTACAGCTTGAAGTACCAGTAGGCGTATGCGGCGAACCAGTTGTTGTTGCCGCCGTAGAGGACCACGGTGTCGTCGTTGCTGATGCCGCGTTCACTCAGCAGCTTCGAAAACTGTTGCTGGTCAACGAAATCGCGACGGACCGGATCCTGCAGGTCAGTCTTCCAGTCGATCTTCACGGCGCCCTCGATGTGGCCGCCGTCGTAGGCGCTGGTGTCCTCGTCAACCTCGACGAACACGATGTTCGGCGCGTTGAGATTGCTCTCGGCCCAGTCAGCCGTGACCAGGACGTCGGAGCGTGCCATAGATGAAAGTCCTTTCGTTGCTTCGGTTTTGAAGTTTTATGCGGGTGAGGATGCGCGTGCGTCCTTGCGGAAGCGCGCGACGAGCGGATAGAGCTGGCAGCCCAGGCAGATGCCGAAGGCCGCATTCAGAAAGGCCGCCACCAGCGCGAACGCGGTGGCGATCAGTCCAAGAAGGGACAGGCCGGTGGCGAAGCCGACCACGCCGAGCACCGCGAACACGAGGCCGACGAGCTGGGCGAACTGCAGGGGCGCCACCGGTTCCTTCTCGGTGACGGGCCCCAGGCGCGGGGCGATGAGTCGGGCGAAGATCAGGCCGTAGGGGTGGGAGCGCGGACCGCGCCAGGCTCCGACGGCGAAGACGACGGCCTGCACGCCCAGCACGACCGCCGCGGCGACCGGGCTCACCGGCCACACCAGCAGCGTCGCCACCAGCACGGCGGTCGTCAGCCACGCGGCGAACCGTGGGCCGCGCACATCTACCTGGTCGGCGGTCTTGCTCTGGGATGTCGACATATTTGTCGTTGACATTCATGTGCTCCTGTTGCGGTCATCGGGTCGGGCTGGGCTGAGAAAGGAAGGACCACAGGGGGTCGTTCCCGAGTGCGGCGCACAGAGAAGGCGCGGCTACTCAGCAGCTACAACAACAACAGCAACCCGCGACGCGGCACAGATCGACTGCGCGGCGCTTGGTGAGCATCGGCTCGAGGCGGGCGGACACGCCGGACAGCTTACCAATCGACACGGTGATCAAGCCAACAGCGGTTCCAGCGCCGAGCGCAGGTCAGCGGCCTTGGGAACGCCGTGGGTCCGGTAGCGGGGCCGACCGTCGCGGTCGAACACGATGGTGGTGGGAAGCGACAGCACCGAAAGCCGCCGCGCGGCTTGTGGGTTGGCGTCCATGTCGATCTCGACGTGCGCCACCGCGGGCAATTCCGCGCAGACCTCGTCGACGACCCTGCGAACCGCGCCGCACGGCCCGCACCACTCGGCGGAGAAGTGCAGGACGGTCGGTCCGGTCGACGACAGGCCGAGATCGCTCGTGTCGACATTGGCCGCGTCCTCGCTCGCCTTGAGCAGGCCTGATCGGAGGGCGAGCAGCCGCCCGATCACGTACGCCACCCCCAGCGCCGCGACGAGCACGGTGATCGCCAACACCCAGGAAGAGCTCATGACAGGTGGAACTCATCCAGCGCGACGGATACTCCCTCGGCGATGCCCTCGATGATGATGTCGGAGCCGCGCGCACCCTGCGCCGTCGGCGCCAGCCCGAACGGCAGCTTCTGACCGGGCACGATTCCGGTGAAGGCGGCCAGCACCGCGTCCCTCTTGTCCTCGGGAACCTCCTGGTCGGCGGTCCCCGGCCCGGTCAGCACGCCGGTGGCCTTCATCACCAGCGTCGTCTGGTCCGGTCCGGCCATCTCGAGGTCCACCGCGATGCTCACCCTGTCGTGGAAGTCGGCCTTGGCGGGTGTCCCGGTGAACACCACACCCGTATTACCCGAGATACCCGATTCCGTCGTGCCGCCCGTCGCGTCGTTGCTCTCCCGTGTCGGGGCCTCCACCAGCAGGTCGGGGATGTCCATGAACCGGCCCAGATGCGTCGAATCGACGATGATGCGGCTCTCGGCCTTGCCGACACGCAGCGCGGCGTCGGGTTCGACCAGCCAAGAATCGCCGGGCAGGTCGATGTCGTGCAGCGTCGCTTCCAGCGAGGCCTTGCCGACCACTCGGTTGTCGACGCCGTTGGCCCTGATCTCCACCTCGTCGTAGCGGCTGTCGGTGGCCTGGGTGATGAACGGGAACCCGAGGATCGCCACCGAGGGTTCGTTCTGCAGGTCAGCGGCGGTGCGCACGCTCCTCGCCAGCCGGTATTCGGCGTAGATCGCCGCGCCGAAGTCGGCCCCGACGGCGCAGACGGCCACCGCGAGCACTGTCGCCAACACCCCGATCAGCAGCTTGCGCACCCGCACATTCTGGCCCACGGCGGGGCCGTCGTACCGTTCGGCGCAGCTCTGAGGCGGGTTGCGGGTTATCGTTAGAAAACCATCGGCCCGGTAACGGGCGTATGTCGAGCATGAATCTGGGAAGTCACCGACCGACAAAGATGTCCAGGCGTGGTCCCTATGGCTGTTGGAGGGCCAGTTGGATCTACTGCTATTGACAGTCGACCCACACCCTGAGTCTGTGCTGCCATCGTTGTCGCTGCTCGCTCACACCGTGCGGACCGCGCCGACCGAGGTCTCGTCCCTTCTGGAGGCCGGTAGCGCGGACGTCGCGATCGTCGACGCACGAACCGACCTGGCCGCGGCCCGCGGGCTGTGCAGGCTGCTGGGCACCACCGGAACCTCGGTGCCCGTGGTGGCCGTCGTCAACGAGGGCGGCCTGGTGGCCGTGAACGTCGAGTGGGGCCTCGACGAGATCCTGCTGCCCAGCACCGGGCCCGCCGAGATCGATGCGCGGCTGCGGCTGCTCGTCGGGCGCCGCGGTGGGGTGGCCAACCAGGAGAACGTCGGCAAGATCAGCCTCGGCGAACTGGTGATCGACGAGGGCACCTACACCGCGCGGCTTCGTGGCCGACCGCTGGACCTGACGTACAAGGAATTCGAGCTGCTCAAGTACCTCGCTCAGCACGCGGGCCGGGTGTTCACCCGCGCCCAGCTGCTCCAGGAGGTCTGGGGCTACGACTTCTTCGGCGGCACCCGCACCGTCGATGTGCACGTGCGACGGCTGCGCGCCAAGCTCGGCCCGGAGTACGAATCGCTGATCGGCACCGTGCGCAACGTCGGCTACAAGGCGGTCCGCCCGGCGCGCGGCCGGCCATCCGCCACGGACGCGGCGGCGGTGCCCGACGACATCGACAGCGCGGACTACGAGGCGCCGGACGGTATCGCCGAAGCGCTGGCCGACCCGCTGCGAAGTCCGTGACGGAACTATCCTGGCGCACCGGACTGTCCGGCGACGAACAGCGTCGCATCCGTGAACTGATCGAAGCCGCCACGGCGGCTGACGGCGTCGCCCCGGTGGGCGAGCAGGTGCTGCGGGAGCTGGCCCACGACCGCACCCGCCATTTGGTGGCCGATGAGGACGGGAACATCGTCGGCTATCTGAACCTCGCCGCGGACGAGGAGTCCGCGATGGCGGAGGCGGTGGTGCACCCGGGGTCCCGGCGACGCGGGATCGGTGCGGCGCTGGTGCGCGAGGGCCTCGCCCAGGGCGGCGACGACGCCAGGGTGTGGGCGCACGGCAACCTGGAGGCGGCGCGCGCCACCGCGGCCTCGCTCGGGCTGACCGTCGTGCGTGAACTGCTCCAGATGCGACGTCCCCTCACCGATCTGCCGCCGACGCCGGCGCCCGATGGTATCCGCGTCACGACCTATTCCGGTCCCGCCCACGACGCCGAGCTGCTGCGCGTCAACAACGCGGCCTTCGCCTGGCACCCCGAACAGGGTGGGTGGACCGACTCCGACATCGCCGAACGTCGGGGCGAGGCGTGGTTCGACCCCGACGGGCTGTTCCTCGCGGTCGACGAACACACCGGTGAACTGCTCGGATTCCACTGGACGAAGATCCACGGCCCCGATCTGGGCGAGGTCTACGTCGTGGGCGTCGATCCCGCGGCGCAGGGCCGTGGGCTGGGCGGCCTGCTGACCTTGACCGGCCTGCACCACCTCGCCGAGCGGCTGGCGTCGAGCTCGGCGGCCGTCGTGATGCTGTACGTGGAGGCCGACAACGCCGCAGCGGTGAAGACGTACCGCAAGCTCGGTTTCGAGGTCGCCTCCGTCGACGCCGCCTACGCGCGGAGTGCCCAGAGCTGACTGGGAAACCGCGGTGAACCAACTGAACGTGTTCACCGGTCGTTCACCTGTCATCCGCGATCCGTTGACCGGCGCCGCATACCTTGCCTGGAGTTCAGGCGCTCCGATGCGAAAGTGGGATCAGTGAACCTCAACCTCGGCAAGTCGACGTTTCTGACCACGTTGTCGGTGGGCGCGATCGCGGTGCTGACGCTGTCCGGGTGCGGAAGCGACAACAACGTCGCCGTGCCGTCCGGCGACGGCGCGGCGTCCGCGGACTGTGGCGGTAAGAACTCCGTCACCGCCGAGGGTTCGACCGCCCAGCAGAACGCGATCGGCGAGTTCAACAAGGTCTGGGGCCAGCGCTGCGCGGGCAAGAACCTGTCGTACAACCCCACCGGTTCGGGTGCGGGCCGCGAGCAGTTCATCGCCGGTCAGGTCGATTTCGCCGGATCCGACTCCGCGCTTTCGGGTCAACAGATTCAACAGGCCGCACAGCGGTGCGACGGCAATCCGGCCTGGAACCTGCCGCTGGTCTTCGGCCCGGTCGCTTTGGCCTACAACCTCGAGGGCGTCGACGCGCTGGTGCTCAACGCCGACCTGCTCGCCAAGATCTACCAGGGGCAGATCACCAGATGGAACGACCCCGCGATCGCGGCGCTCAACACGGGTACCCAGCTTCCCGATCTGGCCATCACGCCGATCTATCGCTCGGACTCCTCGGGCACCACCGACAACTTTCAGAAATACCTCGCCGCCGCGGCGCCTCAGAGTTGGACCAAGGACGCCGGCAGCGAATTCCAGGGCGGCGCGGGTGAAGGCGCGCAGAAGTCCGCAGGAGTCATCCAGGCCGTCCAGGCCACCGACGGTGCGATCGGCTACGTGGAGAAGGGCTTCGCCGATCAGGCCGGAATCCCGTTCGCCCAAATCGACAGCGGCGCAGGCGCGGTCGAGTTGACCGACGAGTCGGCCAAAAAGGCCATCGACGTCGCCGAATTCGCCGCTGCGGGCAACGACTTGGCTCTGAACCTGGATTCGTTGTACGGAACGACGGAACCCGGTGCGTATCCGTTGGTGCTCGCCACCTACGAAATCGTCTGCTCCAAGGGCTATGACCCCCAAACCTCCGCAGCCGTCAAATCGTTTCTCACCATTGCCGCGAACGACGGCCAGCAGAACCTTTCGCCGGCGGGTTACGTGCCGCTCCCGGACCGCTTCAAGGAACGACTCCTGACCTCCATCCAGGCGATTGCCTAGTTTCGTGGCGCGCCGGCGCGGATACGGTGAGGATGGGTCCTGGGACCGATGACCGATAGGCGCGAAGTGACAATCCCCAATCCGTCCGACGCGGGATCGGGTGAAGCGCTCGCTTCCCCCTTTCCCGAGCCGACGCCGATCTCCACCAACCCGTCGAGGAACGCCAAAGAGCGTGTCGGCGACCGCATCTTCCGCGGGTTGGCGCAGGGTTCGGGAGCCTTCATCGTCGCCCTGATCGCGGCGATCGGGGCGTTCCTGCTGTGGCGCGCGATTCCGGCGCTGGCGCGCAACCAGGAGAACTTCTTCCTCTACGGCGGCACGTGGAAAACCACCGATACGTCGGCGATGCATTTCGGCATCCTCGACCTGCTGCAGGTGACCGTGTTCGTGTCAATCTTCGCGCTCATCCTGGCGATGCCTGTGGCGCTTGGCATCGCGATCTTTCTGACGCAATATGCGCCGCGACGGGTGGCCGGACCGCTGGCCTACATGGTGGACCTGCTGGCCGCCGTCCCGTCGATCATCTACGGCGTGTGGGGCCTGTACGTCCTCGCCCCGGTATTGAAGCCGATTGCGTTGTGGCTGAACGAAAATCTCGGCTGGCTTTTCCTGTTCAAGACGGGGACGGCCTCGGTGTCGGGTGGCGGCACGATCTTCACCGCGGGAATCGTGCTTGCCGTCATGATCCTGCCGATCATCACCGCCGTCACCCGCGAGGTTTTCGTACAGACACCGCGAGGCCAGGTCGAGGCGGCACTCGCACTGGGCGCCACCCGCTGGGAGGTGGTGCGCACAACCGTGCTGCCGTTCGGCATGTCCGGCTACATCAGCGGCGCCATGCTCGGCCTCGGCCGCGCGCTGGGTGAGACGATCGCGCTGCTGATCATCCTGCGGGGAACGCAGCAGGCGTTCGGATGGTCGCTGTTCGACGGCGGTTATACGTTCGCCAGCCTGATCGCCGCTACGGCAAGCGAATTCAACGACCAGTACAAGGCGGGCGCCTACATCGCGGCCGGCCTGGTGCTGTTCGTGCTGACGTTCGTGGTGAACTCGTTGGCGCGTGCCGCGGTGGCCGGGAAGGCGCAGAAATGACGTCGACGCTGGACCGCCCCGTCAAGGCGACCACCTTCCAAGGGGTGAGCCTCCGGCGCAAGGTGGCCGACAAACTCGCGACGGTTCTGGTCACGCTCAGCGTCCTCGTTGCGCTGGTGCCGTTGTTGTGGGTGCTGTACTCGGTGGTCGCCAAGGGATTTCAGGCCCTGACTTCGCCGCAGTGGTTCTGGCACTCACAAGCGGGTATGACGGCCTTTGTGGCCGGCGGCGGTGCGTACCACGCGATCGTGGGAACCCTGCTGCAGGGCCTGGTGTGTGCGGCGATCTCGATACCGATCGGGGTGTTCGTCGGGATCTACCTCGTCGAGTACGGCGGCGGAACGCGTTTCGGCAAGATCACGACGTTCATGGTCGACATTCTGACCGGCGTACCGTCGATCGTCGCGGCGCTGTTCATCTACGCCCTGTGGGTGGCGACGTTCGGCTTCCCACGGTCGGGCTTCGCGGTGTCGCTAGCCCTGGTGCTGCTGATGATCCCGGTCATCGTGCGCGCCACCGAGGAGATGCTGCGCATCGTCCCGATGGATCTGCGGGAGGCCAGCTATGCGCTCGGCGTGCCAAAGTGGAAAACCATTGTCCGCATTGTGATCCCGACGGCGTTGTCCGGCATCGTCACCGGGATCATGCTGGCGTTGGCCCGGGTCATGGGCGAGACTGCGCCGCTGCTGGTCCTGGTCGGCTACTCGCAGGCGATGAACTTCGACATGTTCGACGGCTTCATGGGTTCGCTGCCGGGCATGATGTACGACCAGACCTCGGCGGGTGCGGGCGCGAATCCCGTTCCCACCGACCGGCTGTGGGGCGCCGCACTGACCCTGATCCTGCTGATCGCCGTGCTCAACGTCGGGGCGCGGTTCCTCGCGAAGATCTTCGCCCCCAAGAAGGTTTAGGAGCTTTCGATGGCCAAGCGCTTGGATCTCAAGGACGTCAACATCTTCTACGGGGCGTTCCACGCCGTTGCCGATGTATCGCTGGCGGTTCCGCCCCGCAACGTGACCGCCTTCATCGGTCCGTCAGGCTGCGGGAAGTCCACGGTGCTGCGGACGCTCAACCGCATGCACGAGGTCATTCCGGGCGCGCGGGTCGAGGGTTCGGTGTTGCTCGACGGTGAAGACATCTACGGTGCGGGGGTGGACCCCGTCGGCGTGCGCAAGACCATCGGGATGGTCTTCCAGCGTCCGAATCCGTTCCCCACCATGTCGATTCGCGACAATGTGGTCGCCGGCCTCAAGCTGCAGGGTGTGCGCAACAAGAAGACGCTCGACGAGGTGGCCGAACGTTCGCTGCGCGGCGCCAACCTGTGGAAAGAGGTCAAGGACCGGCTGGACAAACCCGGCGGCGGCCTCTCCGGCGGTCAGCAGCAGCGCCTCTGCATCGCCCGCGCGATCGCGGTACAACCCGACGTGCTGCTGATGGACGAGCCGTGCTCCGCGCTCGACCCGATCTCCACGCTGGCCATCGAGGATCTGATCGCAACCCTGAAGCAGGACTTCACGATCGTCATCGTCACCCACAACATGCAGCAGGCCGCGCGGGTCAGCGATCAGACCGCGTTCTTCAACCTCGAGGCGACGGGGAAACCCGGTCGGCTCATCGAGATCGACGACACCGAGAAGATCTTCTCCAACCCGTCTCAGAAGGCCACGGAGGACTACATCTCCGGCCGATTCGGCTGAGGCTTCCACTCGCGGGCAGACGCGAAACTGCCCCTTTTCGCGGAAAAAGAGGCAGTTACGCATCTGCTCGCGCTGGGTCAGCGCGGGGCGGGGATGTCCTCCTCGGCGGGATGCTTACCGGTGACCTGGAAGATCACCCGGCGAGCGACCTCGACCGCATGGTCGGCGAAGCGTTCGTAGAACCGGCCGAGCAGGGTCACGTCGACCGCGGCGGCCACGCCGTGCTTCCACTCGCGGTCCATCAGAACGGTGAACAGGTGCCGATGCAGGTCGTCCATCGCGTCGTCTTCTTCGCCGATCCTGGCGGCCTGCTCGGGATCACGGGTCACCAGCACCTCTTGCGCGCTGTTACCGAGCTCCACTGCGAGACGGCCCATTTCGGCAAAGTATCCGTTCACCTCTTCGGGCAGCGCGTGCTGCGGATGGCGGCGTCGCGCGATCTTGGCGACGTGCAGCGCAAGCGCGCCCATCCTGTCGACGTCGGCGACGATCTGGATCGAACCGACAATCGCCCGGAGGTCGCCCGCCACCGGCGCCTGCAGTGCGAGCAGGACGAACGCCGCCTCCTCGGCCCTGGCGCTCATCGCGGCGATCTGTTCGTGGTCGGTGATGACCTGTTCGGCCAACACCAGATCGGCCTGCAGCAGGGCCTGGGTCGCTCGCTCCATCGCCGCGCCGGCCAGCCCGCACATCTCGCCGAGCTGGTTGGTCAAGGCCTCCAGCTGCTCGTGGTACGCAGTACGCATACATCCACCCTACGGGCATCGTCACCGAAACGGCATGAAGCGAGCGGTGAACGAAAGGTGAACCTCACCTGCCCAAACGCTGTGCTCGGCGCCTTTACTCGCAGGTGACGTCGGCGGCGTTGGTGACCGACAGATCCTCCGGGAGTTCGGTCGGCGTGCTCTTGGTGCCGCGCACGACGTGCACCTGGACCGGCGATCCGCTCGGCTCGGGAGGCGTCACGTTGTGGAAGTCGCTACCCAAGACGACGCGGACGGTGTCGCCCATGCCCGAGATGCGCTCGATCTTGGCGTTGGCGAAGGAGGAGGCCACCGTCGCGGCCGCCTCTTCATTGCCGGGCGAGAAGAACACCGTCGTCGAATCCAGCGGGCCCGGGTAATCGTCGGGCGACGTGACGTTGAAGCCGTGGGTCTGCAGTTCGCTGGCCGCGGTCGCGGCGAGACCGTCCTCACCGGTGGAGTTCGAGACCTGGACCGTGATGTCGGCGGGGTCGGTGGTGATCGCATCCACGAGCTCACCCGCGGGTGCCGAATCGTGGGCCGGCGCGGCCGACTCGGGCTCGGCGTTGGTCGACGACTCCGGTGTGCCGGGCACGGGGGTGTTGTCGGCGTTCTTCTCCTCGGGCAACGGATCGTCGTTGATGATCGCGTCGAAGATCGCCCGGGTGTCGTCCTCGCGGAGGTGCTCGTTGCCGTACTCGTCCATGTAGCCGGTCGTCGGCACCGTCAGGAACGTGATCCGGCCCGCGGCGATGCCCTGGACCGACTGACCCAACGTCACCAGGTCCTTGGTGTCCATGTTGTCGACGTAGCTGTCGTTGATGAACATGTTGACCACGTTGTTGAGCTTCGACAGCGAGAAGAAGACCTCCTTGGAGATCATCGACCGCAGCAGCGACGACAAGAACAGCTGCTGGCGCTTGATGCGGCCGTAGTCGCCGTTGGTCTCGGTGGTCACCTGACGGGCGCGCACATACTGAAGTGCGGTGTGCCCGTTGACGATCTGGCGGCCCGCCTCGGGCAGCACCGTGCCGAGTTCGTAATCCTCCAGCGGTGTGGTGCTGCACACCTCGACGCCGCCGAGGGCATCGACCATTTTCGAGAAACCGGCGAAATCGACTGCCATGAACCGGTTTATCGACAGCCCGGACATCTTCTGGATGACCTTGACCAGGCACTTGGGGCCGCCGACCGCGTAGGCAGAGTTCAGCTTGTATTCGGTGTAGACCTCGTCGGCGCCGTACATCGGCGAATCGGGATCGGTGATCGGGCCGTAGTTGCCGGTCTGCGGGTCCCACGGTTCGCACTTCATCGGCTCGATGGCGAGGTCACGTGGAAACGACACGGCGACAACGCGTTCGCGGTTCGCGGGGATGTTGACCAGCATCACGGTGTCCGACCGCGCGCCCGCGGCGTCGTCGGTGGTCCCCGCGCCCATGTCGCTGTTCTCGCCGATGCGGCTGTCGACGCCGACGATCAGGAAGTTCTCGTCACCGAACTGAGCGTTGGGGTCGAGGATGTCGCGGGAATCGGGGTCCAGCGCCGAGATCCGGTTCAGCATGTTGTTCTTGGCCGACTGCCACTGCCAGGCCCCGCCGGTCAGTGCGAGCGCCAACACGGCGATCAACGCCGCGACCGCGCGCCCGGCGATCAGCGTTCTGCGCCGGCGGCGCCGTGAGGGGGCAGCCTTGCGCACGGCCGTCGAGTGTGCGGCGGGCACCCGGTTCGGCCTGCGAATGAGCGCGAGGTCGGGCAGCTCGGCATCGGCGTGCGCGACCGGCAGCACCTCGGTGTCGAAGTCGTTGGCCGCGCTGTCGGCGGCGATCTCCGGCTCGTCCGCGAACTCTGGTTCGTCGAACGCCGCGTCGTCAGGAACCGCCGGCTCGTCGGAGAACGGTGGTTCGTCTGGCACCGGTGGTTCGTCTGGCACCGCCGCGATGATCTCCGTGGGCGGCGCGGGCGGCTCCGGCGGCGGGATCGGTTCTGCGGGCTCGGGCTCGCGGCGGCGCCGTCGGCGCGGCTGCGGGGGCACCGCGGTGTCGCCGTGCAGTTTGGCGATCAGGTCGGCGACGGTGACGCCGTCGGTGTGGTTACCGGTGGGCTCGGCCTCGGCCGGCTCCGACGGCTCGGGTTCGGCGGATCGGCGAGGGAACTCCGCACGCTCCCAAGGCGCCGCTCCCGGCGCACGGCGCTGACTGCGGGTCAGCCAGCGGTTGTCGTCCCCACCTGCGGGGTCGGGAGGGCCAGGAGTGGCGTTATCGCCGTCACTCATGTTCCTACCGGCCTCCGACTCTCAACACGTGCAGCTCAGGGGCGAACACGGCGCCGCGCGCCATTGCTACGGCACCTCGGTGACTCCGCGACGGGAGCGCATTGCAGACGAGACTCATATCGTACTGAGACATCCTGAGAGATGTGATGTCAGAGTCGTCTCAGGACGGAGACGACTGGGAGACGGCTGATAGACGGCCTAACCTCCGGAGTGCATGACCTCGGCACCCGCCGGCACCGTGCAGTCGTCCGGGTCGGCCAACCAGCCCTCCGGCAGCGCGACCGACGCCGCCGAGCCCTGGCGGCCACGCGGACCCGTTGCGGCCACAGGAAACGACACATCGGCGTCGAGCCTGCCGAGCAGCTCCTCGAGCTCGGTGAGGGACTTGACCAGCGCCAACGACCGCCGCAGGTCGGCGCCGGCGGGGAATCCGTGCAGATACCAGGCCACGTGCTTGCGGATGTCGCGCATGCCCTTGTCCTCGCCGAAATGCGCGGCCAGCAGCTCACCGTGGCGCAGGATGATCGACGCCACCTCGCCGAGCGTGGGCGGCTCCGGCGCGGGGCTCCCGGTGAACGCCGCCGACAGTTCGGCGAACAACCAAGGTCGGCCGAGACAGCCGCGGCCGATGACCACGCCGTCGCACCCGGTGGCCGACATCATCGCCAACGCATCGGAGGCTTCGAAGATGTCGCCGTTGCCCAGCACGGGCACGTCCGTCACATGCTCCTTGAGCGCAGCGATCTGCTCCCAGTCGGCCGTGCCGGAGTACCGCTGGGCCGCGGTCCGGGCGTGCAGGGCAACCGCTGCGGCGCCTTCCTCGGCGGCGATCCGGCCGGCGTCGAGGTGGGTGCGGTGCTCGTCGTCGATGCCGATGCGGAACTTCACCGTCACGGGGATGTCCGTGCCTTCGGTGGCCCGCACCGCCGCGGCGACGATTTGGCCGAACAATCGGCGCTTGTACGGCAGGGCAGCGCCCCCGCCGCGGCGAAGATGATCGTCGACGAGGGGCTCGCCGACCACATCGACATGAACTTCGGCTGCCCGGTGCCGAAGG
>NZ_LZJE01000114.1:0-609 GCF_001666865.1 Mycobacterium sp. E136 | reverse complement strand
TCCGGTCGAAAAGTGAGCAGGTGTTACGGGGTTGAGTCTGCCTGACGGTCGGCTTCGACGGAGGGCAGGGACTCGATTGCGGTGTGTTTGATGCGGTAGCTGGCGCCTTTGAGGGCGATGACGTCGGCATGGTGGACGATCCGGTCGATCATCGCTGAGGCAATCGTGGCTTCACCGAAGACTTGTCCCCAGCGCGAAAACGGCAGGTTAGAGGTCAAGATGATCGACGATTTCTCATACCGGGTCGACACGAGTTGGAAGAACAGGTTGGCCGCTTCGGTGTCGAACGGGATGTAGCCGACTTCGTCGATGACGATCAGCCCGTAGCGGGAGATCTTGCGCAGTTCGGCCTCGAGGCGATCGATGCGGTGGGCTTCGGCCAGGCGGGTGATCCAGCCGGTCGCCGGGGCGAACGCGACGCGGTGCCCGGCCTGGGTGGCCGCGATGGCCAGCGCGGTGGCGAGGTGGGTCTTGCCGGTTCCTGGCGGTCCTAGCAGCACGATGTTGCGGGCTTCGGCCAACCAACCGCCAGCCTCGAGGCGGGCGATCTGAGCGCGGTCGACATGGGGTTGGGCGGTGAAGTCGAAATCGGTGATCGTCTTGATCGCC
>NZ_LZJE01000113.1:0-1173 GCF_001666865.1 Mycobacterium sp. E136 | reverse complement strand
AGGTGATGGACACCCGGTACGCGGGCGACGCACAGTTTCTCACCCGCTTCCAGCGCGAGGCCCGTGCCGTGGCGCGGTTGGCCGATCCCGGCCTCGTCGCCGTGTACGACCAGGGCGGTGGCCGGGTGGGCGGTCCGCCCCCGTTCCTGGTGATGGAACTCGTGGAGGGCGGAACCCTGCGCGAGCTGCTGCGCGAGCGCGGACCGATGCCACCGCACGCCGCCGCGGCGGTGCTCGGCCCGGTCCTCGGCGGGCTGGCCGCTGCGCACCGAGCCGGCCTGGTGCACCGCGACGTCAAACCCGAGAACGTGCTGATCTCCGACGACGGTGACGTCAAGATCGCTGACTTCGGGCTGGTGCGGGCCGTCGCCGAAGCGAAGATCACCTCGACCAGCGTCATCCTGGGCACCGCCGCGTACCTCTCGCCCGAACAGGTCAGCACCGGCGACGCGGATCCCCGCAGCGACGTCTACTCGGCGGGCATCCTGACCTACGAACTGCTCACCGGCCGCACCCCGTTCGCCGGTGACTCGGCCCTTGCGGTGGCCTATCAGCGGATGGACAACGACGTACCGGCGCCGAGTTCGGTGATCGCCGGTGTCCCAGCACAATTCGACGATCTGGTGCTGCGCGCGACCGCCCGCGATCCGGCCCGGAGGTATGCCGACGCCCGAGAGATGCGAGACGACCTGGACGCGATCGTCGACGAACTCGGGTTGCCGCCGTTCCGGGTGCCCGCCCCGCGCAACTCCGCGCAGCACACCGCGGCCACCATGCGTCCTGCACCGGCGCCGGCGACGGCTCCGCCCGCGCCACGGCAGGCGACCCGCACGTTGCCGCGCGACGACCGCCCTGAGCCCGAACCCGAATACGAGCCAGTCTCGGGACGGTTCGCCGGAATCGACATCGAGGAGTTCTACTGGGCCAGGCAGCGTGCCCGGCGCGCCCTGTTGTTCTGGGTCGTCGCCGTCATCACGTTGACCGCGCTGATCGCCGCCGGCGCATGGACGGCCGGCAGCAACCTGATGAACCTGATCTAGTTGTACTGTCGGACTCCTCAACGCGGCTCGTCCCTCGCCGCTTGATCGTCGTCCGACTAGACGGTATGGAGGCTGACTCGAGGCCGAAGGCCTCGGGCTGCAAATGGACGTGGGTTGCCGATCGCGGGTGAAC
>NZ_LZJE01000112.1:0-606 GCF_001666865.1 Mycobacterium sp. E136 | reverse complement strand
CTCGCTGAAGCCGCTCCATCCAGAGCAGATCAGCGCCCGCTCACCCAGCTCCACGCACGCATCCGTGATCATGGCGAACACGCTGTCAGCAGACTCGACCAAGTCGACGGGGATGCTGCCGAAGCCGAAATAGATGGGTGGCCTGCCTGCGCCGATCCACGACGCAACCTCCTGATCGGTATCGGTCGGCTGGTTCATCGTCAGCGCTCCGACGAAAGGCCGCTGGCCGTCGAGATCCGCCCACTCCTCCGCCAATCCAGGAAAGCAGGCCTCCTCATAGGCCTGGATTTCCAGCGATCCACGTTCGGTGATCTGTCGCGTGTAGGGCAGTACTGCCTCGGGCAATCCCAGTTCGCGGCGCTGCGCGTTTACTACCTCTTTGGTACCGCGCCAAGTCAGCCGTTCATGCGCCAGCATGGTCGAGCGGCGGAATCGTGGCGGCAGGAATGAGAGGAGCTCGCCGTTGGGTCTTATCGGGAAGTAATGAAGCGTGGCCAACGGAATGTCGTAATACTCCGCGACGTTGCCAGCGACCTCCTCGAAAACCAGACCAGTGAAGAGCAGGTCGACGCCCTTCGCAAGAGACGTCAGCGTTCTGCTCAGCTC